>JALVDG010000065.1 GCA_027009095.1 Thiotrichaceae bacterium | reverse complement strand
TCTGTTCCAGAATGGTTTTTCTTTTCCATGTTTTACGAATACCCGCATACTGCAAAAAAACGCTAGAATCTATCATTCGATTTGTCCTTTACCTTGTAGATAATGAAGCAGCATCACCAAAATAAATGATAATAAAAGCAACACAATACCCAGTGCGATACCTTGAGCTAACTGTCCTTTGCTGGTTTCTAGCACAATAGCCGTGGGAATATTGCGCGTGTAATGAAGGATATTCCCACCCAGCATCATCGAGGCTCCGACCTCAGCAATAATACGCCCATAAGCTGCAACAATCGCACCTAAAAGTGCAAAGCGGACTTCACCTAATATCAATATAAAAGCTTGTAGGGGTGATGCACCAATGGTTTTGGCTGTTTCCCATGCGCGTAAATCAGTCGATTGGAAGGCTGTATGGCTCATGGCGACCAGTATCGGAAAGCAAAGAAATATTTGCCCTAATACCATTGCCGTTTGGCTAAATAATAATTTCCACTCACCCAATGGCCCTTGTCGAGACAATAAGATATACAGGGTTAAACCCACCACAACCGCAGGAACAGCAAGCAAGGTGTTAAACAAGGATATTAATAAACGTCGCCCAAAAAATCGTCCATAGGCTAATAAAAAGCCTAATAATATAGCGGGTAGTGCGGCAATAAGAATCGCCAGCGTGGAGACTTTGAAGGATATAGCAATCACTTGCCATAGCTCACTATCGCCTTTTAATAATAAAGACAACGCATCTGTAATCGGTATACCTGCTTCCAATAATTTCGCCTAGTGGGTGAGTGCGGTAGTAGTAGCGCTTTTAGATTTTTTTGCCACTGCATCTACATTAACGGCATCAGGAATAAATAAAGCCTGCTGATGCAAACGAAAATCTGCTATTTTTTGTTGTGTTTCTGCTGAGATTATCCACTTAATTAAAGCTGTCGCCCCCTGATAATTTGTATCGGGGTATCGCTTAGGATTAACCGCAATAATACTATAAGGATTAAACAGTTGCTTATCGCCTTGAAAAACAATTTTTAAGGGTGATTTATTTCGATACGCCAACCATGTTCCCCGATCGGTTAGGGTGTAAGCATCCATTTCTCCTGCCATCAACAAGACTTTCCCCATACCCTGACCTGCTTCGACATGCCATTTTCCTTCGGGTTTAATCTCTGCATTTTGCCATAAACTCAGTTCTTTTTTATGCGTACCTGAATCATCGCCACGAGAAACAAAGCGACTTTTTTCTGATGCAATCTGTCGCAACGCTTGATTTAATGTTTTTGCCTTATGTAATTTAGCAGGGTCATCTTTTGCCCCGACAATCACAAAATCATTATGCATTACCGCTGTTCGATCTACACCATAGCCAGATGCTATAAATTTTTTCTCTGCCTTGGGCGCATGAACCAGTAAGACATCAACATCACCATCTTTTCCCATACGCAATGCCTTGCCTGTACCTACTGCGATAACATGCACTTTATAACCTGTTTCTTTCTCAAAACTAGGGAGCAAATATTCTAATAAGCCAGAGTTTTCTGTACTAGTGGTAGTAGCAAGACGAACAAGCCGATTATTTTCAGCAAGGCTCTCTGCTTGTACTACACTCTGTATCAGCACTACGAAGAGAAAACACCATAAAATCTTTGGCATACCGCTTTCCTTAAATTTTTGTAAAAGTGAGGTAACTACTCAGCATAAATGTTCTTACAACTACGTACGTAAGCAAACTATATGCCAGTATTACGAACATAATGCGCTATCACCACAATGAGCAAGATATTTATCTGAAAATTAAGAGTAATTAACCCCAAATTATTGACAGAATAATGTTCAAAAACAGTCAAAGTGTCGCATTTCTTTACTAAACTATAAGACAAAAAGACCTATTTAGTCCCCCACCCTCCTTGAGGAATAAAAAATACAATGAATCATGTATCAAGCAAAGAATCCCAGCATAAGCAAGACCAACAGAGTATTAATCACTATAAACGTAGCTCTGTTCTTATTGTCGATGATGAGCTAGGTATTCGTCGTTTTTTACAGCAAGGCTTAACGCAATATTTTGGCTTAGTAGAAGTAGCCAAAGACATCCAAAGTGCCGAAGCATTACGCCAACGCTGTCATTTTGATTTAATTATTTCTGATATTCGCCTACCTGATCGCTCAGGTGTTGACTGGGTTTCTGATATTCATCAGCAAGGTGGTACAACCTCGGTTATTTTTATCACCGCCCATGCTAATTTAGAAATGGCTATCGCTGCACTACAGGCAGGTGCATCGGACTTTATTATGAAGCCCTTTAGAATGCAGCAAATGTTAGCCTCCATTCAGCGCACGCTAGAGCAACAGCAAATGCAACGCGAAAATGTCGTGTTAAAGCGCCAAATCAAACAATTTTATGATGATAGCGGGATGATTGGCAGTGGCGATGCCATGAAAAATGTCTGCGAGGTTTTACATCATATTGCGCCAATGCCCACCACCGTATTAATTGAAGGTGAGTCGGGTACAGGCAAAGAGCTTGCCGCACGCGCCTTACACCGTTGGAGTCAACGCACAGGGAGTTTTGTACCCATTAACTGTGGCGCAATCTCGGCTGAATTAATGGAAAGTGAGCTATTTGGTCATGTCAAAGGCTCGTTTACAGGCGCACAAAAATCACGCGAGGGACTTTTTACCTATGCCGATGGCGGCACTTTATTTCTTGATGAAATTGGCGAAATGCCACTGCCCATGCAGGTGCATCTACTACGTGTATTAGAAGAACGCACTATACGACCTGTCGGCTCTAATCGTGAAATCCCCATTAATGTACGCATTGTCGCAGCAAGCAATCGCAATCTAAAACAAGCCGTTGAAGAAGGCTTATTCCGTGAAGATTTATATTATCGACTAAATGTCGTCAGCGTGCGCCTACCTGCTTTACGTGAACGTATTGACGATATACCCGCTTTAGTAAGCCACTTCGCCACCACCATTGCCACTGATCTTGGGGTAGATCTACCCGAAATTAAAGGAGAAGACTTGTTTCAACTACGCCAGTACGACTGGCCTGGTAATATTCGTGAACTAAAAAATGTCATTGAACGTTGTCTATTACTCAATAAAGCCCCCTTACAATGCATTGGCACACAAACATTTGGGGATAATAAGCAAAGCATTGCTGAAGAGATACAGGATGAGCGTTTAGAAAGCATCGTGAAACAACATATTCTTAAAATTTTAAATGATGAAAATGGCAATAAATCAGCGGCTGCCAGACGTTTGAATGTTTCTCGAAAAACCTTAGAGCGTAAGGTGAAACTTTGGAATGCAAACTCTTAAATGAAGTTGCAAAGTTCTAATGCGCTGTATTAATGGTTGTAAAATCTATGTAATATACTTGATAGCTACTCAGGTTATACACAAATAACGCCGCCCTTTTGCCTTGAACTCGAACAAAGCAGAGCGCAATCTGAGCAGTTACCGGTTATGCTGAATAGTTACTGTGAATTTAAGGATAATATAATGATAACAAGACGAAAATTTTTACAAGCAACAGGAGCATATGCTCTCCTTGGAACATCCTTATTGCAAGGATGTAATGATTCATCCTTTAAGGATAAGTCAATTTCAACTTTAATAAGCCTACCAGATGATGCCATGCCTCATCAGGAAGAGGTTGAGTGGTGGTATTGGACTGGGCATTTAAAAACAGCAGATGAAAGATGGTTTGGGTTTCAGTTTGTTATTTTTCTGATGAAAATAAGCAATGATAGTCGTATCTTAGTTGCACATCATGCAATTACAGATATCGAAAATAATAGCTTTCACTATGTGGTGACCCCTTTTAAATCAATTGCTCCACCTGTTTTTGATTCTGGTTTTAATTGGCAAGTTGATAATTTAAAAGCAAAAGGAGGCAATGACATAGATATTCTCCATGCAGAAGTGGATGGTTTTATATCCGATTTAACCCTAGAGTCTACCAAACCTTTTGTATCGCAACATGGAAATGGTTACACAGAATATAGTGTTGGAGGTTATACCTATTATTACTCTAAAGAACGATTAAAAGCCAAAGGAACCATTAAAATAGGTAATGAAGTATTAGCTGTAACAGGGGAGGGGTGGTTCGATCACCAATGGGGTGAGCTAACTCAGCTTTCAAATTCAGGTTGGGATTGGTTCGCGATACAGCTTGATGATAACAGAGAAATCATGTTGTTTAATGCTCATAAATCGAAAACAGAGAGTATTTTAGTAGGCGGCTCCTTTGCAGATGCTCAAGGTAAAGTAAGGGAAATAGAACCCAGTAATATTGAAATCACTGCATTAAGCGAGTGGGTAAGCCCCAAAACAAATATAGTTTATCCACAGAATTGGCAAATTAGAGTTGAAGACTTAACTTTTACAGTTACGGTTACCGTTGCGGATCAAGAAGTTAGAGGGGTACCAATATACTGGGAAGGTGCATCAACTGTTTCGGGTGATGTGACAGGAAGAGCTTATGTAGAGTTAGCAGGCTATCATCTATAAATTCCGATAAAACTCATAACTATTTTATCCTGATAGCCTACTTATTTCGTAACTACTCAGCATAATCAGTAACTGCTCGGATTGTACTCTATTTTGTTCGAGTTCCCTCGTTCCCATTGCTCCAGCGTGGGAATGCATAAGGCAATCAGCTTTTTAATGTCTATAATCAATATTTAGTCACCTGTGCAGAAGAGGCAGTAGGGCG
>JALVDG010000064.1 GCA_027009095.1 Thiotrichaceae bacterium | reverse complement strand
ATTTCCAAACGAATAGCGCTTGCATATAACAAAGGTAATTTGATAGAATCCTCGCTCTTTAAATTTTGTCAATAACAGCATTTTGAGGATCTTCAACATGAAGGCCGATATACATCCAAATTATCAACAAGTAGTATTTCAAGACCTAAGTAGTGATTTTACTTTTTTGACAGGCTCTACCATGACCTCAAAAGAGACCATCAAATGGGAAGACGGTAACGAGTATCCATTAATTAAGGTGGAAATTTCTAGCCAATCTCATCCTTTTTACACAGGTAAGCAGAATACAAATACTGCTGCTGGTGCAATCGATAAGTTCAACAAGCGTTACGGCAGAAAGTAAGCTTTACTGCTTGTTATGTAAGACTTTTTAATCGTAAAAAGTCTCTACAAACTAAAAAAGCACTCTGTTAAGGGTGCTTTTTTTATGCCTGTTTGTTATACCTGTTTTCTATCGCTGGTAAGCTATGTTTTATTTTATTCGTTTTTTCATTATTGGACTTTTACTTGTTTCTTGTAGTGAGACCACAGCAGATTATCAAACGGTTAAATGGGTATATGATGGCGACACCTTACTACTAAAAGATGGTCGAAAAATTAGACTGATTGGCATTAATGCGCCCGAGGTAGCACACCATAAAAAGAAAGGGGAGCGATATGGACGCGAGGCAGGCGAGAAATTACGCGAACTCCTCAAAAAATTTAATAATCAGGTTCGTTTAGAAATAGGCAAAGAACCGCTAGATCGCTATAAGCGTCACTTAGCACATGTTTTTTTAAGCGATGGAACCGATGTTTCTCGTTGGATGCTATTAAATGGCTGGGCAACCACGATGATATTCCCTCCTAATGTGCATTATGTTGATGATTATCAACAAGCTCAGCGACTTGCTCAACAGAAAAAGCTCAATATCTGGCAACAAAAAAATTTCCAAATACTCTCCCCTTCCCAGCTTAAAACATCATATACAGGCTATGTCCGCCTTAAGGCACGTATTAAAAATATTAATATTCGTAAAAACACGCTATATTTTCAGCTAAACAAGAAAATATTTATTAAACTAGAGAAACGCTATAAGCGATATTTTACTCATTACGATCCTGAGCAACTGCAACACAAAGAAATTATTATCAGGGGCTTATTAAAAAAACGTCGAGGAAAACGTATTATTCGTCTTCGTCACCCAACACAATTAGATATTCTAAACTGATAAAAATAATTGATAACAATTCACAAAAAGGAAAATCGGCATGATATACCAATATAAATTTACACGCTTTATATCCGCATTAGTCATTAGTAGCACACTCACCTTGTCGGCATGTTCAGTAAATCCCGTTTCAGGAAAAAAAGAATTTTCACTTATCTCTAAAGAGCAAGAAGTTGCTATGGGAGCACAAGCACATAACGATATTCTGAAAAAAACACCCGCTTACAACAACGCTCAATTACAAGGATACGTTAACTCTATTGGTCAACAACTTGCCAGCAAAAGCCATCGTAACAATATTCGCTATACCTTTACTGTTATTGATGATCCTTCTGTTAATGCCTTTGCCTTACCAGGAGGCTACGTTTATGTAACAACAGGCTTATTAGCTTACTTAAATTCAGAAGGTGAACTAGCAGGTGTTTTAGGGCATGAGATTGGTCATGTAACAGCACGACATGGCGTACAACAAGCCAGTGCAGGTGTGGCTGCAAGTGTTTTAATTGATCTTATTGCTAAGAAAACAGGTGGAGCTAGCACCTTGAATCAACTTGGATCTGCGATATTAAGCGGTTACGGTCGTGACCATGAGCTTCAAGCTGATCGTTTAGGTGCTGAGTATTTAGCACGTGTTGGATATAGCCCTAAAAATATGCTTGATGTTATTGGCGTGTTAAAAGCGCAAGAACAGTTTGCAGGTCGCTCTAGCTCATATCATGGTGTATTTGCAAGTCACCCTAGCAATGACCGTCGTTTACAAGAAGTGGTTAATGCCGCCAAGCATATATCATCAGCAGGTACACGCCCTGCCAATCGAGCAGCTTATCTAACACAAATTAATGGCCTAAAATTTAGAATTAATAAAAATCAAACAGGTAAGATTGTCATTGGTAATGTAGCTTCAGGAACAACCTTTGAAGCACTCGCACAACAAAGCAAAGTCGATGCAAAAAGACTACGCTTATTAAATGGAAAATTCCCTAACGGTCAACCATCAGCTGGTCAATTAGTAAAAATTGTTAAGTAACATCCACTCTCTACAAACCTTGCGAGAAAAAGTAGAGATTATTACCCATAATGACTCTTAAATTTAAAAAGGCAATAATCATGTCAGAAACACTAAAGGAAAAAGCCCTTGCATACCACGAATTTCCTAAACCAGGAAAAATTGCAACGGAGATAACCAAGTCAACGGAAACACAGCACGACTTGTATTTAGCCTATACGCCAGGTGTTGCAGAACCTGTTAAAGAAATTCATAATAATCCTGAAAATGTCTATAAATATACCGCCAAAGGTAATTTAGTGGGTGTTATAACTGATGGCACTGCGGTATTAGGTTTAGGCGATGTTGGCTCACTGGCAGGCAAACCTGTTATGGAAGGTAAAGGCGTATTATTTAAGCGTTTTGCTGATGTAGATGTCTTTGATATCGAAGTCAATGCAGAGTCACCACAAGACTTTATTGATACCGTTGTGCGTATTGCACCTACCTTTGGTGGCATCAATCTTGAAGATATTGCAGCGCCACATTGCTTTGAAATCGAACGAAAACTAGCTGATCTACTGGATATTCCCGTCTTTCACGACGACCAACATGGCACGGCTATTATTATCGCTGCGGGTTTAATTAATGCCTTGGAAATACAAGGTAAAAAAATTGAAGAGGTTAAAATCGTCTGCCTTGGTGCAGGTGCAGCAGGGATTGCATCAATGCAGTTACTCGATGCCTTAGGTGCTAGCAAAGAAAATATCTATATGGTAGATCGCGGTGGTGTTATTTATGATGGACGTGGTGATTACGACGAGTACAAAGCAGAGTTTGCGGTTAAAACCGAACAACGTACTCTGCTAGAAGCATGTACTGATGCTGATGTTTTCATCGGTGTATCTGGTCCTAATCTACTCAGCGAAGAAGCAGTTAAAGCAATGGCTCCCAAGCCGATTGTTTTTGCGCTTTCAAATCCAGATCCTGAGATTGATCCTGCGCTAGCAAAAGCAGTACGCCCTGATATTATTATGGCAACAGGACGTAGCGACTACCCTAACCAAGTCAATAATGTACTCGGCTTTCCGTTTATCTTCCGTGGTGCTTTAGATGTGCGTGCATCGTGTGTCAATCGTGAGATGCAAGTAGCAGCCGTTAAAGCATTAGCCGCACTTGCCAAAGAAGATGTACCAGCAGAAGTGCTAAAAGCCTATGAGGTTGACGCAATGAAATTTGGACCAGAGTACATTATTCCTACCCCACTTGACCCACGTTTGCGTGATCGTATTCCACAAGCGATTGCACAAGCAGCTATTGATACGGGTGTTGCTCGAAATCTATAGACAAAAGAGAAGATCGCTATGATTATCGGCATTCCAAAAGAAATTAAAGTTCACGAATACCGTGTTGGTATGACCCCTGCTAGCGTACATGAGTTAGTTGCTCATGGTCATACCGTATTAGTACAAAGCAATGCAGGTATTGGTATCGGCGCTAGTGATAATGATTATCGCCATGTAGGTGCTGAAATTATCAACGATGCCAATGATATTTTTGCTAAAGCTGAAATGATCATTAAAGTCAAAGAACCCCAAGCGGTTGAACGTGCAATGTTACGTGAGGGGCAAATACTATTTACCTATCTACACCTAGCACCCGACCCTGAACAAACTAAAGATTTACTTAATAGTGGTGCAATTTGTATCGCCTACGAAACGGTTACTTCACCTCTAGGTGGCTTACCACTACTTGCCCCTATGTCCAAAGTGGCAGGACGATTAGCAGTACAAGCAGGCGCACATTGCTTAGAACAACCACAAGGTGGGCTTGGTATGCTACTAAGTGGTGTGCCTGGGGTTGCTCCTGCTAAGGTTGTTATTTTAGGTGCAGGTATTGTTGGCACACATGCAGCAGAGATAGCGGTGGGCATGGGAGCTGATACATGGATACTCGATAATAACCCTGATTCTTTAGAGCGACATTGGCGACAGTTTGGCAATACCACTAACAGTATTTTCTCGAATAAAAATAGCCTAGAACAACATATTTTAGATGCCGATTTAGTCATTGGAGGCGTATTGATTCCTGGTGCAGAAGCACCTAAATTAGTCACAAGGGAAATGATTAGCCAAATGAAAAAAGGAGCCGTTGTTGTGGATGTCGCAATAGACCAAGGCGGTTGTTTTGCAACATCCCATGCTACGACTCATGCAGAACCTACTTTTATGGTGGATGATATTGTGCATTACTGTGTCGCTAATATGCCAGGTGCAGTACCTAAAACATCAACCTATGCATTGAATAATGTCACCCTTCCCTTTGCTTTAGATATTGCCAATAAGGGCGTAACTCAAGCACTGCAAGATAATCCACACTTGTGTAATGGCTTAAATGTGCATAGTGGCAAAGTTACCCACAAAGAAGTTGCTAGGAATTTAGGCTATGAATATGTATCTGCACAGGAGATATTAAAATAGGATCTATCACTACCTCAGCCGTTCTATTAAAAAATCAGTCGCAGAAT
>JALVDG010000063.1 GCA_027009095.1 Thiotrichaceae bacterium | reverse complement strand
CCATTTTGCTGGATTCAAACTTCGGCTTTTTCGTTTATTTTTTAAGATCCTGAATTTCATCTTCCAAATCGCTAATACGTTGCGCTTGCCACTGAATAAATTCAAGCAGCATATCAATGAGCAGGGTACGCTCATCTTCGGGGATAGATGGAAAATTAGGTTTGTTTGAACTCATGGATATGGATAGTAGTGTAAAATGAAAATACTATATTTGCCTGTGGATTATGAGAAGTTACCTGTTATCCGCATTGAGGTTGCTGATTCAGGTATAAAATTTAAAATAAATAAATGAATCTCTTGCTAATTAAAAGCCTACTATTACATTATGAAAATACTGCTTTATAGCGATTTAGATACGTCTGTCATCAATGGCTTTAAAAAACTATGCCAACATATCGAAAATAATGACTTTCAATCTGCTGATGTTAAAAAGATAGGGGAGAATTTATATCGAGCTAAACTTAATCGCACCGATCGCTTGTTATTCTCAATCTATCAGTTTAATGGAGAGGCTTATGCGCTTTTTCTTGAATACATAGAAAATCATCAGTACGACAAATCTCGTTTTCTAAGACGTGGAGTAAAGATAGAGGAAAGTCGTATTCCAACGATTAGTCTTGAGAGCGATTTATCACCTGAGGTACTGCCTTTTCTTAATACGAGAAGTAAACGTATTAACTTACTTGATAAACCAATATCTTTTGATGATTCACAGAGCAGTATTTTAGAACAAACCTTACCGTTAATTATTATCGGCTCTGCAGGTAGTGGCAAAACAAGTTTGATTTTAGAAAAAATAAAGAAAATGAAAGGAGATGTTTTATATGTTAGTCACTCCCCTTTTCTTGTGCAGACATCGAAAGATTTATACCAATCTTACCTCTATAGCAATGATAAACAACAACTTCATTTTTTAAGTTTTGAAGAGCTTATTGGTAGCGTAAAAATTCCTGAAGGACGACCTGTTGATAGCACTATTTTTCAACGCTGGTTCTTATCTCATATCCAAAATAGCCCTATAAAGGATGGATATAAATTATTTGAAGAGTTTCGTGGTGTTATTAGCGGATCTATCAATAAAGACGACTCATCTCATAAAGAATCATTTTTAAGCCGTGAGGAATATTTATCGCTAGGAGTTAAACAAGCTATTTTTTTACTAGAGGATAGAAACTCTGTTTATGATCTCTTTTTACGTTATTTAAATTTTCTAGCTGAAAATAGTTACTATGATATTAATCTGATTTGTCATCATTATTTGCCAAATATATTTAGTCGATACGATGCTGTTGTTATTGATGAAGTTCAGGATTTTACAAATATTCAACTTGAATTTATTTTTAAAATGCTACATAAACCACATAATTTCTTATTGTGCGGTGATGCTAACCAGGCTGTTCATCCTAATTTTTTCTCATGGGCCAAAATAAAACCTCTATTTGCCCGTGCTATGCAACACAATAGTACTGTCATTAACGTATTACGGGGAAATTATCGTAATTCTGCTCGCATTACTCATATTGCAAATAATATTTTAAAATTAAAAACTTTGCGCTTTGGATCCATTGATAAAGAAAGCCATTATCTAATGATTCCAAACAAGAAGAAAGTTGGGTCCGTTTTGCTATTTCGCAATGAGACTAAAGTAACTTCGGAGCTTAATTTAAAAACCCATAACGCAACTAACTATGCGGTACTTGTTGCTAGTGACATTGACAAACAGACTGCACGAAAACTATTTGATACGCCTCTAGTGTTTACTATTCAAGAGGCAAAAGGACTTGAGTATGAGAATATTATTCTTTTCAATCTCATTAATTCCAATGCAACTCAGTATCATCAAATATGCCAAGGTATTACCCCTCAACAACTTAGACAGGATATAAAATACTCTCGCAATAAAAACAAGAAGGATAAATCAGCTGAGACCTATAAATTTTATATTAATGCACTCTATGTTGCGCTAACACGTGCTATTACAAATATTTATTGGCTAGAAACAAATCCTAAACACTCTATTTTTAATTTGCTTGGGCTGGGAGAGGTTCAAAACAAGCTTTCTTTGCAAGAAAAAAAATCTTCACTGCGTGAATGGCAGCTAGAGCTGACAAAATTAGAACAACAAGGAAAACATCAACAAGCAGATACTATTAGGGAGAATATATTACAACAACAAAAGCCTAAATGGCCTGTTTATGACACAAATACTATTCAAGAATTGGAACATGAGGCACTTATTAATCAAAAACGTAAAGCCAAACTAGCTTTATTCGAATATGCTTTAGTATATGATGATCACTTTTATAGAAATGCATTGATTAAAGTAGGTTTTAAACCTGCTAGCAATCCCGAAAAGGGACTTACCTTACTTCATAAAAAATACTTTATGAATTATCAAAGCAAGAATCTAAGTTCGATTGAGCAACTTACACATCGCTACGGTGTTAATTTTCGGAATACTTTCAACCAAACACCGTTAATGATTGCGACTCAATATGGAAATACGAAACTAATCGATTTATTAATTAACAAAAATGCAGATAAAAGTTTGTGTAACAACAAAGGACATAATGCTTTTCAAATTGCACTGTATCTTGCGTGGAAAGATATCAAGTATGCTAATAATAAACTAGCCGCTGTTTTTTTCGCACTCTCTCCTGATAGTTTGCACCTACGCATAGATAATAAACATATTAAGCTAGATAAAAATTCCTGTGAGTTTTTTATTATTAATTTAATGATGGCTTTATTTTATGAAATTCTGCCACAAAAAATGATTTTTACTGGTGGAGGCTTTACGCCTCATGACATTGTTGAAGCTTTAAAGCATTTTCCAAAGTCTCTCCTAACAAGCAAACTTTATGATCCGCACTTTGTAGGAGGAATTTTATCAACGCATAAAATGCATGATGACACCCCCCAAAGCTTGAAGTTATTTTATCGAGTAATGCCTGAGCATTACCTTATAAACCCTAAGATCTCTATAAAAATTAATGAAAAATGGGTAAATATTTATGATCTATTAAGCTTTGATCAGCTTAGTCTTGCCCACAAAGAAAGATTGGGCATGATTGATACTGATGCTTTTTATTCCAATGTATTGGCCGACTTGAAAATCCAATACAAAACAGCGCTAGGAATTAAGTAAAGTTTCACTCTGCTTTATATCAAAAAGCTTAATAGATTACTGATGTTACGCAATATAGAAAAATATTAGTAACTGCTCAGATTGCACTCTATTTTGTTCGAGTTCAAGGCAAAAGGGCGGAGTTTATAAGCATCAACTCCGCCTAGGGCAATCGCGCTTAAATTAGTGGCTTGCAAAATCAAATACTTACAATTCACATAATTTTAAAATTCGTGAATTATATTTATTCGCAAAATTGCGAACCTTGTAACTTGCTGATTTTAAAATGTTCATTAAAGTCAACTAAATTTAAGTGCGATTGCCCTACAACTCCGCCCTTTTTTCCTTGAACTCAAAAAAATAGGGCGTAATCTGAGTAATTACTGTCTTATACTGAGTAGCTACCAAATTACACACTATTCTTGGACATCTAAAACTACAAAATTAATTTGCAGCTTTTGCATTTCGAGCATTATCTAAGACATTTTCGGCTTCCTGAGGATTTAACAATACTGCATCAACCGCTTGAGCTGCCGCCCCTGCTAGCCCTTGAGGGTCTAAATCACCTTGAGGAGCAATCTCCTCAGCAGCAACTTGAACAATCGCCTCTTCTTTTGGTGCTAGCATGACATTGTCCTGAATATTTTCGACACCTGTATTACGCTTAATAATATCTGATAACTTGGTGTTATTTAGCTCGCTTATATCTTCTGCTGAAAATTGATTTTCATACCAAAATCTATCACCACTGCGTAAACGCTCAAATTGATCTTTTAATATTGATGTAAATGTTGATCCTACCAATGAATCACCTTGACTCTTCTCTGCCAAGCCTGCTATCCAAAGATCCATATCATCAGGACTATCATAAACAGATGCTAGTTTTTCTCCTATTCCATCTTGGAAAATAGGATCATCAAAGCTTTCTATACGAGATAAACCTAAACCTTCACGCATATCATTGTATCCAGGTAAGCCATGATCCCTTCCTCTTTGCAAGTTTAGAGACGCTAGATCAAGACCGCCTGAACCTGGGGCACCAAACAAGAAGTTACGCACGTCATCAACTAATAGAGGATCGACTCCTTGAGCCGTTTGTGTCGATAAACCACGAAGAATCGGATCAATGCCTGCTTCTGCTACGCGCTCTGGCTGAAAAAATGCATCACGCAACTGCAGGTTTCCTTCTGCAATTTCATTTCCTTGCTCATCAAGACGTAAAATACTTGGCGATAACATAGTATGACCTAAACGATAGGCAGCCGTCGCAAAGCTATTAGAAATCTGAGGGTCAACTGTAGAGTCATAGCCTTGATACTCACCAAGACCTTCACCACCTAAAAGAGAAGGCCAAAACTCATTGGCGGTTATTGCCTGCATTTCGGCTACAACCCATTTACGTGACTCCTGATAGAGCTTTTCGTCGCTCCACTCAGGATGTTTTTCTGCTAAATTATCTGCAACCCTATTATGTTCTCTTGCCCATAATGTATGCATTGAAGTGAGACCTGCATTTTCATTTACACGCACATCACCTGACTTATATTGCCCACCTTCATTTTGAGGCATGTAATTATCTGCCCCCATTGTGAGTTTACCACCTTCAAACTCACGCAAACTATCGGCAACCTCTTTGCTTGAACCATAAATATTAGAACCATCAATAAAAGCAGTAATATTATTTACTTGAGTACGAACATCCATTCCTTCTAAAGCAACAGAACGATGGAAGTCCATCTCTTGTGTTCCCGTGCTAAATGGATCAAAGAAAGCATCCCCTTTAGGTATTTTTATAGGAGCTGTATCAGTCGCACTGGTCGGCGTTAAATTGATATCATGATCTAGGAATTGACCATATATCCAAAACATATCACTTAAGCCTTTGTTATTAACGGTTGTTTCTGTTTGAGCTGCTATTGCATTACTTATGTCTCTAACATTTGGCAACGAGGTGACTTCCGCTCCCTCGAGCATTCTCTCAGGATCTTTATCAACGATTGTTATAAAGGCTGTATTAGCACTACCCAGCGTCGTTTGAGTTAAATTATTATTCGTACCATCAATTGTACGATATTGATTATCTACCCATGATTGAAGCTCATTTGCACTTAATGTGCGGTCTTTAAACTCAAAAGATTCTACATTCTTGATATTACTAACAGAACCCGTGTGTTTATTCGTTATAACAAAACCATGACTATTAGAGTCTATATAGTAGTTATGAATAACATCATTGAGTTTAACAGTGTCGTCTCCGCTGCCACCATCTATTTTGTTTTTACCTGCATTATCAATAAATATATCATCACCACACCCCCCTTTAAGTTGATCATTACCTTCCCCACCATTTAAAATATCATTGCCACGACCACCATTTAAACGATCATTACCTTTACCACCATTTAACTTATCATTTCCTCTATCACCTCGAAGAGTGTCATCTCCTTCGCCACCATTTAACCTATCGTCACCTCGACCTCCACGTAGAACATCATTACCTACACCACCGTATAAAGTATCGTTACCATAACCGCCTCTTAGTGTATCTCGACCTGCTCCACCGTGTACTTCATCGTCACCACGACCACCACGTAAAACATCATTACCTGCGTCACCAAATATTTTATCATTACCCCACCCACCTCTAATGGAGTCATCACCATTATTGCCATGAATAAGGTCATTGCCACGATTACCATTGATGGTATCATTGCCGCCCAAGCCTAAGATTGAATCATTACCACGAGTGCCACGAAGGGAATCGTTATCATCTGTTCCGACAATGATAGATGACGATGTACCATTCCCACAGATCGGTCCCATTGTTCCCGCAGATCCACTTCTTAACAAGGTGTTAATTGCGGGAATTTCTTTTTCTTTTTTCTTATCATCATTTTCACGCTGACCACCACCTTGAAAGTTTTGTGAAATTTGCTGTACTGCTGATTTCTTTACTGGAACGCCAGTATTAGCTGCATATTGAAGCAACTGTGTTAAATTATTATTAATAGTAGACATACTTAATATTCCTTCTTTTGAGCCTTTGAAATTACGGTAAATAGTATGGTCTCAAAAATTTATAGAGATAAATTAAGTTGGTGTTATGTTGGATTATCAGGAATGTACATGAGATAAGCTCAATGCCAATAACGCAAAGGCAGAATGATTAACCTAATACACTCATCCATCCCAAAGTGTCTGTCTTCGTAACCTAAGCACACTTCACAGAGGATAGTTATTCCCTTCACTATTGGACAATCTAAAAAATCACTCCATGCAACGATTTTAGATCATTCAAGCTGGTAAAAATCAGACCAGTTAGCTTGTCCCATTATTTCTTACATTACTTAGCATCCTTGCTTAAAAAATCTATGATTAAAATCAGTTAGTTTAAGTTTGTTAAAATCACCCAAAATTTTATCAAAACATCTTGGTTCGAGACTCTTTAATAAAATCACCAACAACAATTGAAGCGATAAATAGAATATAAATAGAATGGGGGGATGTATTCACTCTTGGATGCAAAACCGCATGTATACTTGATAAACGGTAGCAACCCAGATACCAATAACTTTAACTAATTAATTCATCTTATGTAGAATGATCAAAACACCTATTTTACATTGATTTACATCAATATTTTTAAAGATACTAGTCAATAATTATGAGAATGCTTATTACCATACTCACTATTGCTTTTTTTAGTGGTTTAATATCTGTATGCTTTGCTAAAGAAGAGAACTTTTGTAGTAACCAAATTCTAGCAAGAGAAACCAAGTCAGGCTTTACTTGGACACTCACCTCAAGACTCGGTGAAATATTACATAGTGCAGAAAAACGTTACGGAAAACGTGATATGTCGTGGACTATTTTGGGTATTGAGTTTACCAATCAAGATCAGCCCGAGATATGGTATCCCTCCCCTAGTGATAACAGGAAACACGTTATTATTCAGTTGACTAAAAAAGCCTCTCAAGATAAAAAATCAGCCATCTACCAACTTTCACATGAAGTTATTCATTTATTGTCACCCGCTGGAAGAGATGGCAGTAGTGTTTTTGAAGAAGGGCTTGCTGTATATTTTGCGATTAGTAATATGCAAACAATGAATTACGATATAAATGAGCGTTATATTTCGGGAAAAAAGTACAAACAAGCTTATAAGCTAATTGATAACCTTTATAAAAATTTTGACAATGCTGAAGCTCGTATTAAACAACTACGAAGCAAAGTAAAAAGAACACGAGACATAAGCCCACAACAATTTTCCGCTGCTTTTGAAGGACTAAACAAGCGATACGCACAACTTCTAGCAACAAAATATTCTGATTGGAAACTTTAAAAACAGTCACCAATACTTCTACCACAATAACTGCTCTGATTGCACTCTATTTTGTTCGAGTTCAAGACAAAAGGGCGGAGTTTATCCGTATAAATGAGCACTTTTAACGCATAAATCGGGAGAAATAGAGTTCAAGTTGAGTGGTTACTCAAATAATTTTTTTATTGAGTTCTCTATATGTGCTAACTGCTCTTCAACACTCGCTCGTACAATGCCAATATCAGACTCAAGCACACAATCGCCAACGGCTAAATTCACATCAGGCATTATTTCTAAAAAATCAATATTATGGTCTATGCTCACTATTCCTTGCATTAGTACATCCATTTTTTCAGGGTTTACTCGTACCACTACTCTTTGACTTTTACAAACTAGCTTTAAACCATTTTTAACCATTGCTAAAGCTAGCTGATCATCATCGAAATCATCAATAATTTTTCGTACTGCATTAATAACCACAATGGATAGATCTTTCTCTACTTTTGCAAGTTGTGACACAATATCGGAAGATGCTTTTAACATTTGCTCAGACAGTAACCTTCTTGATTCTTCCTCCCCTTGCTCTATACCTTTTTTAACAGCCTTTAATAGGGCCTCTGTAGAAGCTAGCTCACTCTTTTTCTTCTCACGCTCACTCTCTTTAACTAATTGTTCCGCCTTAACGAAGTTAGCATAATCATTAGCTTTAATAATTCTTTCGCCTGGTTTTAATTCTGTATCAAGCTGCTTTATTTTTATAAAATTTGACATGGAAACTACGCCTTATTGTCTCGCTCAATTTCATGAATTGCTTTATTTATAACATCTAAGCAAGCTAGTCTTTTGCTATCCTGCTTGCTAATTTGAGGCGTATATTTAACCATATGCTCAAACCATTTTCGGGGTAATTTTATAATAATTCGCTTCATAAAAGCATTTGGAAAACGTCGCATATAACTATGCAAACAAACAAGACCTGAAATAATTATTCTATTATTTAAATGTACCTTATCAGAATAATCAATAATATTTGGCTGAAAATCCATATAAGATGGGACTCTTTTTACTGCAAAATCATATAGCGTCTCACCTAGAAAGACTTTAACTTCTAATACTTTTTCCCTGACTATCAGTTGTTGAATATCTTTGTAGTGGCAAGCTAGCCCCGCATACATAACAAGCTTTTTTAGGTCTCTGGCAGACCATAATGCCACTTGTGAGGAGAAGTTTGAAAAGTCAAAGAAAAACTCTCCATTAAAGCCTAGTTGCGACATAAGGTAGTTTGAAAGGCGCTCTGTATCACGACCTTCTCCCATCAATTTAGCAATCAAGTCTCCATTAGGTAAAGCGTGCAACCAACTTTTATGAATATACCTTCCTGGTTTATAATTAAACTCCCAAACAGGATAAGGCAGATCTTTGTTTTCAGGCTGTTTATTATCATCACTCATTTTTTATTATCTGATATACGACAATTGTGCAGGTAACATTACAACGGAAACCTTCTCGTAAGTCAGACCCTCGATACTTTTCTCAACAATTAATTTAATTTTGGATTTAATATTTTTTATATCAGACGAGGGGTGATATTTAATAAAAACGGATGCTGATGATGGCTTAATTGTGTCAACAAACGGGTTATTTTCAGGCATTACAATATGTACCCTTGCGGTTAAAACACCATCTATTTGGGACAAGGTCTCTTGAACACTTTGGGATAAAGCATATATATAACGAACTCTTTCTTCCATGGGAGACGATACAAGACCCTCCTTTTTAAACAAGTCTTTAACACCTGCCACTTTTTCACGCGGATAGCCGTGTTCATGAAGCAAACTGATTGCTTCAGGTATTTTGCCTTTATCTATCATCAAAACATAAGATGATGTTTTTTTATCGATTACCTTTTCAGCATCAATACCATTACTCAGCATAATGGATAACATGTTATTGACATCATTCTCAGAGAGATTGCTATATAACTCCATTTGGCAGGATGATAAAAACACACTCATAACAAAAATTATAAGTATCCTTAACTTTAGAAAAGTTACTTTATTATTTTTCATATTAAACCCGCGCATTTATTTTTAACGATATTTTTATACTTGGGGGATATTATCCACAGATATTCATTCTAGGAGCTTATATTTCCGACTACTGTTGCGGATGATTATTTAAGTGGTCTAATAAGTACTAGATCAATCACGCTCATAGAGCTATTAGCCTGATGATCTAAACAAAGTCTTAAACCCTTGACTGACTTGAGTGATGGCTGAACCTATAATTTTGATATTACTAAAATACATTTGAGCACGAATCGTCCAACTCGTCATATTACGCATTGTCTCTAGTGCTTTTGTCTGATTTTCTTTTTGAATATCGAGTAGCTCTCTTGCCCCAAAAACCTTCTGCTCAGAAACATCATCTGGAGTACGTACAAAGTCACTATTCCGCAAAGGCTCGATATCTTGAGGAGTTCTTAGAGCAAAATCGCCTTCGTTTTTTTGTGAAATACTTTTAAAATCTAATTCAGACACATTGTTAGAAAGATTATTCATGCCCATTAAAATATTATGATAATTTGCATCTACATTTCGTATCTGAGACATTAGATCTCCATTAGATGAAGAAGAAATATTATCTTTTTTATCAATAGCTTGAAAAATCGGAGGTAATGCTTTGTTTGAACCTTCTATTTCTAGTTGAAACCTCAACACATCATTTTTTTCAGCTGGTTGAATTGGATACTGCAACTGATTATTTGCAATATTTTGTCCGCTTAGCGTTTGCACTAAAGCTACATTTTCAAGCATGGCTTCCCCCTCAAAAAACGACCCAATCAAAACAATACTTAAGCCCTATAATTCTTAACCCTGTTGTATTTCGGCAACACTCATTTCTCCTAGATAAAAGCTTGCGATAGCACTATTGTCTGCGTCACCATTGGCGGCTATGTCTCTAAATAAAGAAAAAGCTTCTTCTGTTTCGCCTGATTCGGTTAAAGCAATACCTAAAAATGTTTTTGCTGTCATATTATTTGGATCAATATTCAATACCTTATTCTTTAGAGTATTTACTGCCTCGGCATACTGACCTGCATAGATTCTTGAAATGGCCACACCTATCATTGCTGAAGGATGACTATTACTGTTAGCTTCAACAGCATCCATAATCATCTGACCATTTGCAGTATCACCTTTCAAACAAGCCAAGTAACCTATTTGAGATAATAATTGAATTACATCACTACTTACTTCCATTACAGATACTCTCTTTTATTTTTATTCATCGCTTCTCTGAAAATATGTCTAAAATGGACATTATCACCAGATATGCAATTAAATTTAATGGGTACTCGTATAGAGAAAACATAATATATCAAACATATTGCTCATTTATTTTCCGATCTTCTATCTCACCGTTACATAGCTCACTATGCTTTGAGCATCAAAAATTCTGTTAGATTTATTATGATCTCCAATTTACTGTCTATCCCACAAAGTCTTTTTAAGAAATTTCTAATTTAAGTCAGTTAGATCCAAACACTATAAAAGCAATTTATCACTTTTAAAAAATAACCATGTCCTTAAAATAAATTATAGACATGTTACTAAACTCAAAATAATTAGACTTGAATCAGAGATTCCTTGGATAAAACAATAAAAAACAAAAGGGCAAGAGAAAAACTCTCACCCTCTATTTATTTATGCTCTACTAATAGCTTGTGACTGCTGGTTCATTAATGCATTCACTGCGGTAGCAACAGCACCACGATTCTTTTCAGCTGCAGAATGCATTTGAAATTTCATCGTTTGAGTTGTTGACTCAGTTTGAAACTTCATCGCTTCATTTTGAGTCGCCGCTTGATTTGCTAACAGCTCCTGGGTATTAATTCCTGCCGTAGCCGAACCAGTTGCTCCACCAGCCGTTAGGGCTGCACCTTGTACTGCCATTGTATATCTCCTTATAGGTTACAATGATTTAACACTCTTCCAATACTTTTAATAGTATTAACGTAGGAAGTTAATAATGAGCCGAAGCTCAGAAGTAGTACGTCTCTACAAAAAACTAATTAGTATTGCTCTACAATCTTAATACTAGCTTCTAAAGCCATTAATAAAGTGCTTAATTTTTTGTATTCATCGGGAACTAAGCCTTTCCCTAGTTCATTTCGCACTTTGGTACTTGTTTCCATTAGTGTGGCTATTATGTTTCTTTTATATTCGCCCGATACATCATTTTCGAGATCTTTCTCAATATCTAACATCACTTCAAATCACCTTTTTTTGCAAAATATATTGGTATCTTTGTACCATTGTGTTTGATTAGCACATGATCAGGCAGAATCTTTTCAAGATAATACCCTTCACCTAAATGCGCTCCCTCTAAATACTTAGTCCCGTCTTTTGATACGATAAACGGTATATCCCCAATACTTACACTCCTTAAAGCGAGCTTAAATTCTTTTATCTGGGGTGCTCCAAAGTCTTCTATAAACTCCCAATAATTTTTTACAGGGCGCGTTACTTTATTTAATAAGTTATGCCAACGTTTCACTTGCTCATCAGATGGACTTCCAGCCACCATGAATTTTTTATCTTTTTGATAGATTTTAATAACTTCAGACAAGTTAAGGTCTTCTATCCCATCTCTTAATAATTCAAGAACAGGTTTAATCTTTGTATCATTAATCGAAGCTATGCCTTCAACATCCTCCAATATATTGTCTCTTAGACGACGCCAGCTAGATTGACTTTGCACATAGCCTGATGCATACAAAACTCCATTTGCTTTTGATGAGAAACGTACTTGGTCTTCATCTAATGTTTGCGCAATAGAGAGTGCATTATTTTCTATATCTGAATTAACCCAAACACTATAACTAATATGCCCACCCACACGCTGAATTGCATTTATCAAGCGTTGTTTTTGCTCTCTCGTCTCCACATAGCCTGTTACTCTAAAATATCCATCTCTTATTTTTAGCACCGAGATATCGGACAAACCTACATCGCCTATTGCGCTATATACTTTCTCCTCAATCGTGTCTTTAAGTCCAATTACACTAAATAAACCACCTTCATCACGACTAAAATACTGTAGATTAGCGGCTATCAATAAAGCTAGCCCGAGCCAAAACAACCATTTTTTCCAACTCTCATTCGAGACTGTTTTATTCGATGACTTATCTTCCAACGACAAACTAAGACTTCTGCCCTGGGAGTCTACTCGCGGCCATTTTCCTGTGCCATCACCAATAGAAAAACCCACTTTACCGATGGTTACTACCTGATAAGGTTGCAGTGTTACATCATGTAAACCTATATCTTTTCCATCGACAAAAACAGGTTGAGCTAATGGTCTCAATCGCACTCGATTGTTCGCTAAAACAAGCTTTATATGCCTATCAGCAACATCTTCGTTATTGAAAATCACATTACATTTTGCTGATTTTCCAATAACCACTGGCTTTTTGTCCTCAAGTGTTATTTGTGCTCCTTCATTTGCCCCAGATAATACTTTGAGAGAAAATAGTTTCGTGTTGCGTGCCATTATTTATATATCCTTTTTGTTTTTATTATAAGTAGATGTTAATCGGTGGATGCTATTTACAGACAAAAGGCATCGATAAACATCTTATATTAAAAACATAAATACTTAATATTACTCTGAAAAATTCCCTGACCAACGCTTATCTATTGATGACTCACCGACAATAGAAACGTCTTTATCGACGTCTATCACGCCTAAATTTTTAGTCTTATTAAAACGATCTGGCATTGTAGAACTAAATGTAGGAACCCCATTTTTATCTATCCATTTATAGATTCGTGCTTTGGCGGGTTTTTTATCCAACACTTTGGACATTTTTAAAACGGTACTAACAAATCGCTCTGGACCTTTAAAATAGACGGTATTATCTTGTTCTGATTCTACCCAGTAAAAATGATCGTCTAGTATTCCGAGCTGACGCAAAGACTGAGAATATTCTTTCGTTGTTAAAAATTTAAGACTTATAGAACCTGTTTGTATCTCATCCTTTTTTGAAATGTAAAGCACACCACCGTCGTAATACCAAATAAGTCCGTGTGACTTTACCAATTCATCAAAAATAGCTTTTGCAGTTTTATTTTTAAAGTAAACGCTAACCACGTCATCAATTTTTTTGCTAACCGAAATTTGTGTATTTTGAGAGGCTGCTAACGTCTTCAATAAAGAGACTAACGGCTCTTGATCTGAAAAATGGGTATATAGTTTATTACTCCAAGGTAATTGAGCCGCCGATATAGTCGACGACATAAAGGTCAACAGCACAATTCCACACGTTTTTCTTAAGACATGAGATGTTATTTTCATTTTGCTTTTCCTTTCTGCGTATCGATTGCAATATTCGTAATTACAAGTCCATAATTGTTATTTGTTCCGTAAAGAATAGGTGGACATGAAATTACACAGAAAAAAGAAAAATAGGAAAAGCTAGCTAGATAGTATCATTGATAATATTGATAGATGGGATTAGAGGGCTAAAAGACCGATAAAGAGGACTTTAACTAGGGCAATCGCACTTAAATTAGTGGCTTGCAAAATCAACTACTTACAATTCACATAATTTTAAAATTCGTGAATTATATTTATTCGCAAAATTGCGAACCTTGTAACTTGCTGATTTTAAAATGTTCATTAAAGTCAACTAAATTTAAGTGTGATTGCCCTAGGACTTTAACCTGAATCCATGACTTCACTATGGTATATAGTGAAGTCATGGATTTAGGTTTAATTAAGTAATTTTTTGTAGCACCCCTTTTATATCCTCCTCATTAATAGGAAATGCTAAAGTGGCAGCAAACTCAAAACGCGCTTCTAAGCGAGATAACTGATGAATAAATTCTTTATCATAAAAAACAATGACTTTAGTCTTAGGAAGACGTTGCACCATCGACATAAGGGATTCTAAGCTTGAGGTACGATCACGAAAATCTGACTGAAAATTAAACTCTGCCACAATAACATCGGGCGTATTCTTTTTTAGAAATTTTAAAACCTTACGCATTGTTGTTTGCACTTCGACTGTATAACCTAGTGATTCATAGAGTGGCATGAAATTTTGATAACCGCCTACTTCGATAATTGATAACAATTGCTTCATCTTTAATTTTCCCTTAATCAAAATAATAAAAAACTATGTCTCTAAGTCGCTTTGCTTATTCTACCTTGTTATACCTTTTACTACCCTTTGTATTGCTGCGCCTAGTCTTAAAAAGTCGTAAAAACAAACAATATCGCCTGCGGATAAAAGAGCGTTTAGGCTATGTTTCTTTTGGCTTAAAGGAAGAAAATATCATCTGGATTCATGCTGTTTCGGTAGGGGAAACCATCGCTTCCAAACCACTTGTTGAGCAACTACTTAAACAATACCCTGCTCATAAAGTTCTTATCACAAGCACCACACCAACAGGGTCTGAAACTATCACAAGGCTTTTTGATGACAAGGTACTACATTGCTATTTTCCCTACGATTTACCACATATCATTAAGCGCTACATTAAAAAAGTAAGGCCCTCTTTACTGATTATTGTTGAAACTGAAATATGGCCTAATCTTTATCATCACTGTAAATCTCAGCATATTCCTGTGTTAATGGTAAATGCACGATTGTCAAGCCGTTCAACACAGCAATATTTACGCATAAAAAAATTAGTCCGCGAAACACTTTCTTGTACAAGCTTAATTGCAGTTCGTAGTTTTGAAGATAAACAACATTTTCTATCTTTAGGAGCACCTCATGAGAAAGTTAAATTGCTTGGCAATATTAAATTTGATATAGAAATTAATCGTAATAGCTTAGAAAAAAAAGGGCATAAACTTAAAAAACAATGGGGAAAGGATCGCAAAGTATGGGTTGCTGCGAGCACTCATGACGGTGAAGATGAGATTATCTTAGATATTTACAAACATTTAAAACAACACTTCCCTCACTTATTATTGATTATTGTACCGCGCCATCCCGAACGGTTTGACGCGGTATATAGTCTGCTAAACAGTTCA
>JALVDG010000062.1 GCA_027009095.1 Thiotrichaceae bacterium | reverse complement strand
TTTACCTATTTGTATGATTCCAAATTGTGCGGCAACACGTCATACCCATTTTACTCTTGATGGTTCAGGTCCTGCCTTACAATCAGTGCCTGATTTAAATAATTGGCCTGATATTAGTTATCAAGCAGGAGAACATGCACGGCGAGTTAATTTAGATACTTTAACGCAAGCAGAAATGGAGCAGTGGAAGCAAGGCGAGGTATTGCTGCTATCAGGAAAAATACTTACGGGGCGTGATGCTGCACATAAGCGTATTGTTGAGCTATTAGATAAAGGTCAGGAATTACCAGTTAGCTTAAAAGGAAGGTTTATTTACTATGTTGGCCCTGTTGATCCTGTTGCTAATGAAGTGGTTGGTCCAGCAGGCCCTACAACTGCAACACGAATGGATAAATTTACCCCTCAAATATTAGCACAAACAGGTTTGATGGGAATGATAGGTAAAGCCGAACGCGGAGCTGAAGCAATCGAGGCAATTAAACAACATAAAAGTACCTACTTAATGGCAGTTGGTGGTGCAGCTTATTTAGTCTCTAAGGCTATAGTCGGTTCTACAGTGCTTGCTTTTCCAGACTTAGGGATGGAAGCTATTTACGAGTTTGAGGTAAAAGATATGCCAGTAACCGTAGCAGTAGATTCAAAAGGAGTATCTGTACACCAAACAGGTCCTCAAAAATGGCAGAAAATAATACAGGCATACTGATACATATTATTTACTGATGTTACGCAGTATAGGAAAAATATTATCTATTTTTCTCCTCCGCCCGATGCGTTAGCGAGGTGGAGCTAAGCTTCCCATTCTAGCGGGTGAAGCGCAGGATTAAGCGTTTAGCTGAGTCGCCTTTTCTTTGCTTACTTTTACTAAAGCATAAGATTCGATAAATCTCATTTAATTTTTTGGCGACGCAAAAGAAAGTAAGTCGTAGCCCTTTACGAAAGAAAGCAAAAGAACTTAAACTAAAAAGGGCTACGAACACCTTCACTGATATTTTAAAGAGTAACTGCGTAACATCAGTTATTTAAAGTTTGTAATTTTACTGCGGTAGATTGTCATCAATAGTAGGTATAGAATAGTTTAGGCTAGCACAAGGTTTATTAGAAAAGCATCTGTTGCTTCAGGTTATTTCGTGAAATTTACAAACCACTTTTTTAATATTTAAATTCAGTCGACTCAATTAGAGTTTTCTTAATCAATAAAAGCCTTCTAGTGTATCTTAATTAGAGTTAATAAAGGCTCCTAAATATAATTATTAAAGGGATAACATAAAATGAATAAAATTTTAATCAGCTTAGCTGTTGCAATAACAAGCCTTCCTGCTTTTGCAGATACTACTAACACAAATACAGCAGCACCTGCTGCACCAGTAAAACCAGTGGCAAATATTTCTGCGCCTGTAGCACCAACTCAGGTTACTCAAATGAAAATGCCCAATATGAACGGGAGTAATAATGGCAATGGTTCAAACTGGAACATGCCAAGAATGAATTGGGGGAATGGTAATGGCTCGAGTTGGAGTATGCCCAATATGAATTGGGGTAACAATGGCTCGAGTTGGAGTATGCCCAATATGAATTGGGGTAACAATGGCTCGAGCTGGAGTATGCCCAATATGAATTGGGGTAGCAATGGTTCGAGTTGGAGTATGCCCAAAATGAACTGGGGTAATAATGGCTCAAATTGGACAATGCCGTTTAATTGGGGTAATAACCGACCTACTTATCCAATAATAGCGGTTCCTGTGATGACATCTCCTCCAATGGCAATGCCTACCGCAGCTAATATGCAGATGCCTAAAGTACCTGCTATGCCATCTTCTCACATGCCTATACCCGCTACTATAAAGCAAAAAGTACCAGCGACCACTTCTGAGCAAAAGACAAGCTCAGTGGCAGTAGAGGAATCTGCTGATAAGCCAGTTATTGAAGCACAAAAAGCATTAGCATCAACCGAAAAAACAAATGCAGAAGTGCCAAAAGCGCATAATTCTACCGCGGATCAAGTAAGAGAAATGATTAAAAAAATGCAAAAGCAAGTCGCTGATATTGATAAAAGCATAAGCAAGCCAGCAGCTCCTGCTACAAAGTAATTTTAGTATCAGCTTGCCCTCTATTTTGCTCGGTTTCTGCGTCAAAATATTCATTTATACTTATAGCCTTTTTGCCTTGAACTCGAACAAAATAGAGTGCAATCCAAGCAGTTGCTGATTATGAGTGGTTACTATTTTTTGATCGCTTAATATCGCTTAATAAAGCCACTGCAATTTTGTAGTGGCTTTGCTTTTTTGTAGTAAATATCTTCATAATAGCCTGCCTTATCTAGCTTCTAAAATTATCTAAAATCCTCTCTTTATGTTACTATAAGCCACTTATTTACACTAAAGTGATGTAATGAAATTATGGCAGAATTTGCTGGGGAAATAATCCCGATTAATCTTGAAGATGAGATGCGTAAATCCTATTTGGAATACGCAATGAGTGTAATCGTAGGGCGTGCATTGCCTGATGTTCGTGATGGACTCAAACCTGTTCATCGTCGTGTTTTATACGCGATGAGCGATTTAGGCAATGACTGGAATAAACCCTACAAAAAATCTGCCCGTATCGTCGGTGATGTTATTGGTAAATACCATCCTCATGGTGATACAGCCGTTTACGATACAATGGTAAGAATGGCTCAACCGTTCTCCTTGCGCTATATGCTAATTGATGGTCAAGGTAACTTTGGATCAGTCGATGGCGACTCTCCTGCTGCGATGCGATATACCGAAGTGCGTATGTCAAAAATTGCACATCAGTTGCAAGCAGATATCGACAAAGAAACGGTCGATTTTATCGATAATTACGACGGTTCAGAGTCGGAACCTTCTGTTTTTCCTACTCGCCTACCTAATTTGCTTATTAATGGCTCTTCAGGGATTGCAGTGGGGATGGCAACTAATATACCGCCTCATAATTTAACGGAAGTTGTCAATGCCTGTATTGCCTTAATTGATGATAACTCCTTAGATATTGCCGATCTAATGGAATACCTACCAGGTCCTGATTTTCCTACGGCAGGAGTTATTAATGGTGCTCAAGGTATAAAACAAGCTTATCTCACAGGCAGAGGCAGTATAAAAATTCGTGCAGTTGCTAAAATAGAAACAGACAACAAAGGGCGTGAAAAAATTGTAGTAACTGAATTGCCATATCAAGTAAATAAAGCACGTCTAATCGAAAAAATTGCCCAGTTAGTTAAAGAGAAAAAAATAGAAGGTATTGCAGAATTACGTGATGAGTCAGATAAAGACGGCATGCGTATAGTGATTGAAGTTAAGCGTGGAGAATGTGGAGAGGTTATTTTAAATAACCTCTATAAACAAACTCAAATGCAAAATTCCTTTGGCATTAATATGATAGCCATTGATGATGGTCAGCCGAAACTGCTTAATTTAAAACAAGTTTTAGAAGCATTTTTGCGCCATAGACGTGAAGTTGTCACGCGAAGAACAATCTTCTTATTACGCAAAGCCAGAGCAAGAGCACATATTTTAGAAGGTTTAGCCGTTGCACTCGGTAGTATCGATGAGATTATTGCTTTAATTAAAACATCTGCACACCCTGCAGAAGCGCGTTCTGGCTTATTAGCACGTCCTTGGAAAGCTGATATTGTGCTTGAGATGTTAGAGCGTGGCGATGCCGACATGGCAAAGCCAGAAAACCTATCAAAACATTATGGCTTAAAAGATGACGGTTATTGGTTATCCGAAATACAAGTTAAAGCAATTTTAGACTTACAGCTGCATCGTTTAACAGGCTTAGAAAAAGATAAAATACTGGATGAATATCGAGAAATTCTAGTTCGTATTATTGATCTATTAGATATTCTTGGTCGTCCAGAGCGTCTTATGCAAGTAATTCGTGATGAACTATCAGAAGTTATCGAATTATTTGGTGATGAGCGTCGCACCGTTATTAATGTCATAGGCGAAGACTTGCTTGATGTTGATTTAATCCCAGAAGAGGATGTTGTTGTCACCTTGTCGCATGAAGGTTACGTTAAAGCACAGCCTCTCGATACCTATCAAGCACAACGCCGTGGTGGACGAGGAAAAGCAGCAACAAAAATGAAAGATGAAGATTTCATCGAAAAGCTATTTGTTGCAAGTACTCATGACACCCTTCTTTGTTTCTCAAGTCGTGGGCGTTTGTACTGGCTACAAGTTTATCAATTACCAATGGGAAGCCGTACCGCACGTGGTCGCCCATTTGTTAATTTACTGCCTCTTGAAGACGGAGAGCGTATTCAAGCTGTCTTGCCAATTCGTGAGTATGAAGATGATAAGTTTATCTTTATGGCAACAGAGCATGGAACCGTCAAGAAAACAGAACTCAAAGCATTTTCTAATCAACGTGCTAACGGCATTATTGCGATTGATTTGCGTGATGATAATCAGCTTGTCGATGTTGCCATTACCAATGGTGATAATGAGATTATGATATTTACCTCTGCGGGTAAAGCCATCCACTTCCATGAGTCAGATGTTCGTGCAATGGGGCGTACTGCGGCAGGTGTTCGTGGTATTAAGATGGATGAAGGCGTAAAAGTTAATGCATTAATTATTGTTGCAGAAGTTGAAAATAATCCAGATAACGACCTTAAAACTCAAGCACAAGTAAGAGGAAAGGTCTTAATGGCAACTGAAAATGGTTATGGTAAACGTACTGATATTAGTCAATTCTCTTTGCAAAAACGTGGAGGCA
>JALVDG010000061.1 GCA_027009095.1 Thiotrichaceae bacterium | reverse complement strand
AAAGGAGTAGACTGCCTGCATTTTACTATTTATTTCTGGAAGTTTAGATAAAGAGTAGTTAGTCACCTTGCGCGAATAGGGAGACCCATCTTTATTTAAAATCTCAACGTTTTCTATTTCTTCTCCATTTTCCACTGTGTGTGATACTTTTAGGGTAACCACCTCATTATCTTTTACATGCACTAAAACACCTTTGTAACTTGTTTCATGCAGTGCTTGAGTCATTTTATTCAATAAATCAAAAGCCGTCGTTTCTGTAGAATAGAGTTGTAGCGGTAATAAACTTAAACAAACGAGTGTTATTATTTTTTTCATTTCATACAGCCTCATTATGGTATTTTAAATCCTTAAAGAATCCTGATTAAATTGATTATGCTTTAGCTAATCTTGTTATTTATCAATAGATTTAATCAAAAATTCCTTAACAACATTAATTAAAACCCTGTGTTATAACTAGCCGCCCGAATAGACGGTACCATTGAAGTTGTCGATGCATATTGAATATGACTATCTAAATAACGTTTATAAAGTGTCTGTGTTTTTTTATCAGGATATTTATACGTGTTAACGTTGGCAACTAAGGTCTTTATTGCATCTGATCGATTAGCATCTGCTAAAGATGCTCCCGTATTGTTACCAGACATAAAACTTTGCATTCCAACAACAGCTAGGGCAGCAACGGATGCAGCAACAGAAAGACCAGTCACTGGACGCACCCACGAGCCATCATCATTGCTCGCCTTGTTCTCAACAACTTGTACATGAGAATATGTTGACTCTTCTTCATTGATTTGATCATGAATGCCTTGTAAAAAATCTGAACCCACTATGATCGACTGCTTTTCATCTCGCATTGTCTCGCCTATCAACGCATAGCTTGATAAAGATGACTGCAATTGTTCATCTTTACTTAATTCATCCAAAATACGTCTTTGCTCAAACTCTCCCGCTTCTCCATCGAAAACGGCGGAGAGATGCTCTGCTGTAGTTATTGACATATTATCCACCTTAAATATTACTAAATTAATTAGAATCTAAGCCTCGTTTCATCTAATTAAGGGTTTTAATTCTTTCTCTATCGCCTCACGCGCTCTAAAAATACGTGAACGAACTGTTCCAATAGGACAATCCATTGTTACAGCGATTTCCTCGTAACTTAAGCCTTCAAGTTCACGCAAAGTAATTGCCATGCGTAAATCCTCAGGCAGTGCATCAATAGCAGACATAACCGTAGCATGAATCTCATTTTTCAGAATCTCATGTTCTGGCGTATCAATATGTCTTAGAGCATCACCACCCTCATATTGTTCCGCTTCCTGTGCATCAATATCTGTTGCTGGCATACGACGACCTTTTGACACCAAATGATTTTTTGCTGTATTGATAGCAATTCGATATAACCATGTGTAAAAAGCACTATCGCCACGAAAGTTCTTTAAGCCTCGATATGCTTTAATAAAAGCCTCTTGAGCAACATCCATCGACAGGTCTTGATCATGCATATAACGATTCACCAAGTTGACTACCTTTTGTTGATATTTTAATACCAATACATCAAAGGCTTTCTTATCACCTGCTTGAACACGTCTTACTAGCTCTAAATCTGTTTGCTTAACGCCCATTTGGGCTTAACTCCTCAGCAAGGCTATTTTGCTTAACATAAAAAATTGTTAAAAAAATACCATTTGCTCTTTAATAGAGAAATAAAAGTCAGTATCAAGATTCACTCTACTAACTCATCACTTTTAAAAACTACCGAGAGAATATTCCAATACAAAAAGTGTATTATCTGCACTCTTTCATTAAAAAATATGCTAACCGTAATAACCACGGACTCAAGTTAGATAAATGAGACCGAAAAGAGTAAAACCAAACAGGTTCACCCATCAGAACTATAAAAAACACAATAGTTCCATAATATAAGCATCTAACCCTACCATAGGTCGAGATTTTTGAATACTATCCAGATAGATAAGGTTCTAAATTGTACTGTTTTGTAAAGAGGCAAGAGAAAACTTTATTATTTAGTAACTACTCAGCATAATCGGTAACTACTCAGATTGCGCTTTATTTTGTTCGAGCTCAAGGCAAAAGGGCGGAGTTTAACAAATATAAATGAGCACTTTTAACGTAGAAATCGGGCAAAATAGAGTACAAGCTGAGTGGTTACATTATTTATAGAATATTTTCTACATTACACCAGCAGATTTTATAAAATTAGAGCTCCATGTATATAAAAACAGTATGTAATATGCGTGGGGTCACAGGGGCTTTTAAAGTATGAATGATACAATTTACGATGTGCTTATCATTGGTAGTGGTGCAGCGGGACTCAGCTTAGCATTAAGCCTTCCTGAAAATCTCAATATTGCCATACTCAGCAAAGAAACTCTCACTGAGGGTAGCACTGTTTATGCCCAAGGAGGTATTTCGGCTGTTGCCGACAACAAGCATGACAGTATCCAGTCACACATTGACGATACTTTAAATGCTGGTGCTGGTTTATGCTCAAAAGAAGTTGTTAAAAATGTTATTACCCAAGGACCAGAAGCATTAAAATGGCTATTAGATGCAGGTGTACCATTTACAAAAGACGAAAAGATTAATAGTGATGGTATTGATGGGCTTCATCTTACCCGTGAAGGTGGACATACTAATCGCCGTGTCGCACACGCAGCAGATGCTAGCGGCTACGCAATTGAAACTACACTTTTAGAAAAAGTAAAACAGCGTAAAAATATATCTCTATTCGAGTATCATATTGCCGTTGATCTAATCACATCAAGAAAACTCAAACACTTACAACGCAACAATCAAAATTTAGGAGCTTACGTTCTTAATCGTAAAACCAAAAAAATTAATATATTTAGAGCCAAATTTACTATTCTAGCAACGGGTGGAGCAAGTAAAGTTTATCTCTATACCAGTAACCCTGATGGCGCAAGTGGCGATGGTATCGCAATGGCTTGGCGTGCGGGTTGCCGTGTATCTAATATGGAATTCATGCAGTTTCACCCTACCTGTCTCTATCACCCTCATGCTAAATCTTATTTAATAACAGAAGCAGTACGAGGTGAAGGTGGACGACTACTGCTACCAGATGGCACTCGCTTTATGGAAAAGTATGATTCACGCGCAGAGTTAGCCCCTCGAGATATTGTGGCTCGTACTATTGACCATGAAATGAAACGCTTAGGTATTGATTCTGTTTTTATTGATATTAGCCATCGTTCCAAAATATTTATCACTGAACACTTCCCTAATGTTTATGCTACTTGCGAAAAATTTGGCTATGATATGAGCAAAGAGCCTGTACCTGTCGTACCTGCCGCACATTATACCTGTGGAGGTATTGTGGTTGATTCGGTAGGACAAACTGATATTGATAATCTTTATGCTATTGGCGAGTGTAGCTTTACAGGCTTACATGGTGCTAATCGTATGGCAAGTAACTCATTGCTTGAATGCATTGTTTATGGACAATTCTGTGCCAACGACATTATTGCTAAAGTGGATAAGCAAAGTAACCATTTTGATATTCCCGAATGGGATGAAAGCCGCGTAACAGATTCAGATGAGCGTGTCGTTATCAACCATAACTGGGATGAAATACGTCGCTTTATGTGGGATTATGTAGGAATTGTCCGCACAACTAAACGCCTAGAACGTGCTAGAACACGTATTGAAATGCTACTTCACGAAATTGACGAATACTATGCAAACTTTCGTATCACTAGTGACCTTTTAGAATTACGTAATCTTGCAGAGGTGGCTCGATTAATTATACGCTCGGCACAACGACGCGAAGAAAGCAGAGGTTTACATTACACATTGGATTACCCTGAAAAAAACCCTGATTTAGAGCAAATAAATACTATCCTAGATCCCATTAGACGACCTTCTAGGCAAGCCTAAAGAAACCATAAATTATATATAAAAGAGACTTTTAACCATGACAGACGAAGAAACGAGCAAGCTATTTCGACAATTTGCAGACTCCTATATAGACGTAGGTAACCAACTACTTGAAGAACATGACCTAAATCTTGTTGGTTCTTCATTTATTTATGGTGCTGCACGCTTCAGCTCGTTTATTGTTGCATCTGGCTCTCGAGATTTAAATCAATATAAAGCAAACAGAGAAAACGCTCTTAATCATTTCGTTGCTCAATTCAAACAAATGTTAGAAGAAAATCTAACCAGCTACGAATCAGCCTTTGCAGAACCAGAACCTGCTAAATATGAAAAGTACATGAAGAAATAGACTGAATACTGTCTATTAACTAAACCCTTCAATCTTTCCTTTCTGAGGATTGAAGCGGTAAAGCACGGCAATATTTCCCACACGCTGTACTAAAATAGCACGATGTTTATCAACCATTTTTTGAATAAGTTCATCGCGTACATCGCGATCACCCACACCTACTTTTACTTTAATTAACTGATGGTGCTTTATCGCAATGGCTAACTCATCATTAATACTCTCTTTCATTCCATGCTGACCAACCGTCACCACAGGTTTTAAAGAATGTGCTAAGGCTTTAAGTTGTTTCTTTTGGCTATTTGATAAATTCATAAGCCCGATTGTATAGGAAGGCTAGTACATCAATCAAAAAAATATCTGCACGATATGAGTTAGGCAATCGCACTTAAGTTAGTGGCTTGCAAAATCAACTACTTACAATTCACATAATTTTAAAATTCGTGAATTATATTTATTCGCAAAATTGCGAACCTTGTAACTTGCTGATTT
>JALVDG010000060.1 GCA_027009095.1 Thiotrichaceae bacterium | reverse complement strand
TAAAAATCCACCAATTCGTTTAGATAATTGCTTTGATCGTTCAGGGTTTCTTAACGCTTTTAAAATAGGCTCACGCATATTGGGAATACTCATTATATCAACCAAAATAACCGTAAAAGCTTCTTGTTCTTGATGTGATAAAGCTTCCATAAAAAGGGAGACTAGTTTCTCTTCCGTTATATCTTGCCATGCTCTTCCTGCAATCGCGGCAATCACCTCAATTTCTTTTACCACATCGTTTTGTAGTAATTGAGCGATGATATCTTGGCGTATTTGTTTGCCTTTGCTACTGGATATCGCTCTTATTAATGCTGCAATAACGGCTGGGCTGGGTTGTTTTGTTGATAACTCTTGTTGAAGGCGTTGATTAAGCGCAATAGTCAGTTTGCCACTAACTTCATTATGCTCCAGATTTTCAGCAAAACTTAATAGGGGTGTTTCAGGCAAAAGAGGAATAGCTTTGCTTAAAAGTGTTTCATTATTATCTAAATACAAACGTGCAATCACATCTGCTATACCTTGTAAGCCTAAAAATTTCCATTGCTCATAGCCAATATTTCCTTGTAAATATTCCCGTGTGTGTTCGTAATACTGAGAAGGGGGTTGTTTTAGTTGCAAGGTTGCGAAGGCGTGGAAAATAGCCAAACGGTCTTGACGTGGTTTAAATGCGAAAGCACTTTCTTTTAATGAGTCCTGCATTTCTTTGCCACTGTCTTGTGCATGAAGATTATTTCCGACATGAATCAGTATCTCCTGTAAAAAAGCATCGCGCGCACTTAGTTTTAAGTAGCCTAACTCATCAATAGGAAATTGTAGAAACCAAATAACAGGCTCACTTTTTTTATCCTTCGACCAGAATAAAATGGCTAGCCAAGCTTTTTGTTGAAAAGGGAAGGGATAGAGCGCTTCTTGGTCTTCAATGGCTTGAAATTGTTTATTCGGCAGTAAGGTTAATTTACGCCCTAAATCATAAACGCGGTATTGAAAGTCGCCTGTTTTAAGAAACTGACTGATACTGGTGATAGTGTTTGCGGTATTTTCCATGAGCTGATTGTCTAGAATGTAGCAATCACTGTCAAAGAGATTTTAGTTTGGGTACTTAAAACCCTGCAAAAGCATTCTGTATCCATTCGACTTTAGAACGATCACCTTCAATGGCAATAACATCAAAACGCATGCCGTCTTGTGGGGCATAACGCTGTTGATAAGCAAGGGCTGTTTTTATGATTTTTTGTTGTTTTGCAGGTGTAATACTTGCTGCTGCTCCACCAAAAGTATTGTTGTTGCGATAGCGTACTTCGACAAAAATAAGTGTCTCACCCTCGCGCATAATAATATCAATTTCACCGTAGCGACTGAAAAAATTACGTTGGATAAGTTGTAGACCTTTTGCCTGTAAGTACTCACAGGCAAATTGCTCAGTATCCGCGCCTTTTTCTTGATTATCAAAGGCGCGTCTTTTGTTTTTATTATGTATCAAAGTTTAAACTCTAGTCAGGAAGTGGAATAGGTGTGCCACCATTAAATTTAGCCCACTTTAATTGACGATGCAAAGTACCATCTGCACTCACTTGAATTTTTCCTGTTCGACCATTAAGTGCCGAGCCACTTTTAAGTTGTCTCATGCCTTTGGCAACCATTAAAGCATCCATGCCCAATGCGCGTAAGCGTGGGAATTGTGAGTCTTGTGGTAAGCCTTGCTTGGTAACTTCTAAAATCCACGGAATTTCAGTGTAGTTAATACCTTCTAAATTAAAGTTTTTATATTGATTTGTGAGACCAGAATAGACATGAGAGGTTGAGTAGACAGGTATATCTTTGAATACCCCTTTATGGATAGCAGGCTGAATGCCTCGTGCTTGAGTCGGTGATGCAGCAAGGAAAATGGCATCAAAATCACCTTTCTTTTTCATTAATCCTTTTACTATACCCGCAAAACCGCCATTTCTATTTGCATAGTTAACAGTGATGCTTACTCTGCCTCCGCCACGTGTGTAAACATTGCCAAAGGTATCACGTAAGCGTCTTCCCCAGCTAGAATCAGGTGCGACAATAGCGACTTTTTTATAGCCTTTGCGTAACATCTTTTGAGCCACTTGAGCAGCTTCATCTTCTGGCAGTAAACCAAATTGATAAAGTCCCGTTGGTGGTTTTCCTTGGGTGCCATAATTTAAGCTGAGTGTATTAACAGGTAGGTGAGAAACACGGCTAAGTTCTGCTATTTTAGTTTTGCTAAAGGGACCGATAACAAAGTCAACACCGCCACTAATAGCTTTACGATAGACAGAATTAATATCACCACTATTAGAGTCATAAGTTTTTACCTCAACTTGAGAGGCATAGTCCCTTTGTGCTTTTTTGATACCATTTAGTAGCGATTGACCAACGGCACTTAGTGACCCACTTAGCGGTAAAATGACGGCAACACGTCTTAGTGATGATGGCAAAGGTGGTGTTGCGCCATTGGTATTAACAACAGGGGGTTGTCTTGGCGCAGGCTTAGGTGTAACAGGTACAGGTTTTGATGGTCTGTAAGGTGTCACAACGGCTCTAGTTATCATCTTTTTAGCTCTGCTATTAGCAGGGTGACGAGGGAAATTTTGCTGCCATTTTCTGATATTACGATTAAACTGCTGAGGATCGTTTGCAGAAATGCGTTGTAAAAAGAGCAGGTCTAACCAACCACGCATAATAGGGTGAGTGACATTTTCTCTGGCGGCATCAAGTTGAGGTCCAGAGAGTTGGTTAATTTGATTCCAGATACGTTGATGGTTTAAGTCTATTTCGTATTTTTTTTGTAATCTAGATTCTTGTAAAACCAGTTCAGTCGCCAGCGTGACGTGATTTCCGCTAGACTGTGCTGCTTTCATGCGTGCATTCAGTATTTTTTGAGCTAAGCCACGAGGAAGATGATTAACATTTTTTGGTAATAGCCTTAATGCCTCTTTGTAGTTCGCATCAGAGAGTGCCATTTGTCCTTGAATATAATGATAACGCGCCGTATTTTGGCTGTTAAGCGGGCTATTATTGAGTGTAGCAATATAGGTTTGAGCAAGACCTCGATCAGAAATTAGTAATGCCAACTCCGCCGCTTGTAATACCAAGCGTTCTTTATCGGGAGAGCTGTATTTTTGTGCCGCATTAAAATAGGTTTTTGCTGCTTCGCGTCGTTGTCCTCGCCTTAGTAAATCATTTGCTTGCTGTACCTCTGCTCCTGCGGGAAGCGTGTTATTATCCATGCGTGGTGCAGGTATAATATTAGGTAGCGAAGGTGTAGAAATAGGTGCATTATCACATGCGCTCAATGCCGTGATAGCTAAAGCAATGCTTATACTGTAAGAGATTTTCATTTTTATTGTTGCCCCTTTAAGACTGTTTTATTACTGCATAAGTTTATGCAGTACCCCCTAAATTTTTAAGTACCCAAACAAAATTAACTTAACAAAATTTAGTTTCCTGTTTTTTTTGATATTCAAGGCATTGCGACGAGAGCATAGTGGACTATGTGACCAAAGCAATAACGAAGAAGACCAGAAAACAGAGGCTAAATTGTTAGATTAATTTTTTGCGGGTGCTTATTATTGGTATGGCTGATTAGTTCTAAATTTGTATACATTAGTTCCATAATATATCCCAGCTTCTTGAGTACATTAATTACGTATTTAGCACTAATCTTGCCTCTTTGCTTGCAAATATAACACTTTTTAGTCTTTTTATTCGTCATTTTTAGGAATTTATGCAAAAAACTGCATCAGATCAACATGGTATTTTATATATCGTTGCGACACCCATTGGAAATTTAGGGGATATTACGCAACGAGCAGTCGATATTTTAAGCTTGGTTGATAAAATCTGTGCCGAAGATACGCGTAATACAAGAAAACTACTCACGCACCTTGGGTTAAAGAAAAACCTAGTTGCCTTGCATGATCATAATGAACGACAAAAAATTGATGAGGTAATTGAATGGCTTAGCAACGGGGAACATCTTGCCTTAGTCAGTGATGCAGGAACGCCTTTAATTAGTGATCCTGGTTATCATCTCGTTAAGGCTTTACGTGAAAGGGACTTCCAAGTAGTGCCAATTCCTGGGGCGAGTGCCATTATCACCGCCTTATCTGTTGCAGGATTAGCGACCAATAAATTCTCTTTTGAAGGTTTTTTACCTGCCAAAGAAACAGGAAGAAAGCAGGCACTATTATTGAATATGGAAAACTCGTATACACAAGTATACTACGAATCCAGTCATCGTATCGTGCAGTCCGTTGCCACCATGCGGGATGTATTTGGTGCAGAAAAAAAAGTAGTGTTAGCCCGTGAGTTAACTAAATTATATGAACAATTCTTTTATGGAACGCTCGATGAACTTCATCAATGGCTATTAGATGATGCAATGCATCAAAAAGGCGAGTTCGTTATTATGCTTGCGCCAAGCGAAAAAGAAGACTCAGACAGTAACAGTTTTGAGGCTAGCACAGAGCAACTATTGTCTGTATTAGTCGATGAGCTACCCGTAAAACAAGCGGCAAAGATCGCAGCAAAGCTAACAGGGCAAAGTAAGAACGTACTGTATAAACAAGCAATGGCTTTGCAGAAAAATTAAGGGGGTTATAAAAATGGGCAGAGAAAAGTGAATAAAGCCATCCAACACCGCCATGTGTTTTATGTCTCAGGGTTTGATCCCCGTGGGGCAGCTTACTATCATCGTGTTTTTAAAGAAGAATCAGCCAAACAAGCAAAAATAAATGGCATAAAAGTC
>JALVDG010000059.1 GCA_027009095.1 Thiotrichaceae bacterium | reverse complement strand
AGTGCGATTGCCCTATCTACCACAACTTAATGGAAATTCAAACGTTTCACTAGCAAGTAATAATTTTTTAAGAGAATCAATCAATAACCATTCCCCAAAACCTTGATCTTTATATCGTTTATCAACGACTAAACGAGCAATAAGCCCCGCAGAATGAATATTTTTATGTTTATTCTGTAGTCGTTTGGGTAAGGTGGATAAATCTAAAAAAGAGGAATGATTTACTGGGCAACTTGATCTTGAACTCGGTCAAAAACTAATCGAGATTCCAACGTACTGAGGTCGTAACTACTTCAGAACCATCTGAAGCACCCGTATTCAACGAGCCTACTAAAGCCGCTTTATTATTTAACTTATAAACCGCCCCTATGCTAAAAACAGTTCCCGAAGGATCACTACTATTACGTTTATCTGCGCGAAGCAATAACTCCATTTTTTCATTTAATTGAGTTCTTGTTCCTATAGATATTATATGCCCTGTATTATTTATTTTAGTTTTCCCTCCTCCTTTTATGCTAATACTTGAATGAGAGTTCAATAGGCTTAATTCTGTTAATAAATCAGTCTTTTCTGTCAAGCCTGAGTGATAACCAACGCCTAAAGAATATACTTTAGCATTTATATCTTCGGCTACTGCTGAATCACTTGATGTACTTGCAAACAAGTTGCCTACTAAATTAATATTTTCATATACATCATAAGAAGCAGAGAGAGATACTCCCCCTGTAATATCGCTATCATTAACAAACGAGTAACCTACTTGAGCATAGTTATAACTAATATCATCTGCTCGAACAGTGACTAAACTAGTTGACAAGGTCATGGCACATATAGCTAAAAGGGGGATTTTTTTCATTGTCAATTCTCTATCCATTTAGGTTGTTTTATAAAACAATACGAGTGCAAGTATAGTCAAAAAAGACTAATTAGTAATAACAATACAGCAATCATCTCAATTATTAATCAAACTATAAACATACACCTGATAACCTTATTTTTCATCTTTGAGCAAGGATTTTATGATGTTTTTCATTTCGAATTGGGCTTTTAGATTACTTCTGCTTCATTAAATCGGCAACACATTCATCAATTAGTAACTTCATTTCTTCGGGGGAGAATAAGGTTTGTTGCGCGTAAGGAATACGCCCCTTGCATTGTTTGCGCAGGCCAGCCATTACATTTCGAGAGTGAGCCATTTGCTCTGGAGATTTCCCTTGAAAATTACGGGTAGCACACTCATTGACAGATTGCGCAAAGCGGTCTTCTGGAACACCTATTTTTTTGGAAATACGCCGACATTCTTTAACCACTAGCTCAAGTGGCATACCTGTAAAATCGACTATATCTGTTTCTTCGCCTAATAAAGAAGGTGTAAACGCATTACCATCTTTATTGACACGAACTTTCTCGTCAACAAGTGTAGGAGTTACTATCTCATCGGTTTCTGGTATTTCTAGCTCAATTTTTTCATTAGGTATTGTTTTTTTATTTTGCAGTGCTTGCACCCATTGATATTTCATACCTAAAAAAACCATCACAAAAAAAATCAAGACGGCTAGCACAATTGTCCACAACAATGTTTTCCATTTCATTGCCTAAAACTCTCTATTTTATTAATTCATATCATCTAAAACAAGTATCAGCTCATATATCCTAAATTAATACCTTTCTTAGGCTTACCCCAAAGAGGCTTTTTTACCCCTCTTACTTTAAACTTTTTTAACTTAGCTGTCTTCTGTTGCTTTGTTAATAGCTTAGCAGCAAGACCACCTGCTAGAGTGTGAGTAAAGTCTGTCGATGACTTTTTTCGATAATGCTTTTCATAAGCGCTATCTGTTACTAAAGGATTGATAGAATTCAACAATAAAAAACCAGCAGTTGTACTTTTAATACGCATTAGTTGTTCCAAGGTATAACGTATTTTGCTAATGTGTAATTTAGATTCATCTGCAACAATTAATGTAGATGATACTAAGGAGGATAATATTAAGGTATCTGCAAATCCACCTACTGGAGGAGAATCTATAATAATAAAGTCAAATTTTTGCTCTGCTTGAGAGATTAAGAACTGCATTCTTTCACTACTAAGCAGTCTCATGCTATCTGTGTCATTACTGCCTGATGGAATAACATACAAACCATTAACACCTTTAATTTGCTGAGTCACTTGAAGCAAGTCTTCATCTTCACCTAAAAAGTTACTCAAGCCACGCTTATTATAAATTTTCATTTTTGCGGCAACAGCAGGCTTGCGCAAATCAGCATCAATCAACAATACTTTCATACCCATTTGAGCGTAAGCACAAGCCATATTACAAACAGTTGTAGTCTTTCCCTCATTAGGTGATGAACTTGTCACTAACAACACTTTTCCTCTTTCTCTGGCTAAGGTAAAGCGTACATTAGCAGATAAAACACGGTAAGCCTCAGAGAAGGGAGCTGATGGTTTCAAAATGGTAGCCATTGCCATTTCTTTATTTGATATTTTCTTTGGTTTTGGCACTAATCCGAGTACAGGCAACCCTGTTATACGCTGCAAATCTTCGGTTGAACGCACCGATTGATCTAATGCTTCTCGCAAAAAAGCCAAACCTAAACCAAGTAGCAAGCCACTTAATAAGCCAATAATCATGTTTAACGGTGGTCTAGGACGATACCTTTTTACAGGTGTAACCGCTGGGTCAACTACTTTAATATTACTTGTATTAACAGATGACGCAATACTGACTTCTTCGACACGTTGCAATAAACTTTTATACAAACGCGCATTAGATTCAACCTCACGCTTATACTTATTATAATCAACACCACTGTCTTGCAATGCTTTTAATTTTTTATTAAAGCGTGATAACTCACCACGCAAACGACGTTCTTGTGCTTTTGCTGCTAAATAGTTTGCCTTTAAAGTACTTATCGTCGTTCCTTTAATAATTTGCATTTCACGATTAAGATTGCGGCGAACCTCAATAATTTGCTTATTTAAACGACGCATATCAGGATAGCTTGGCTTAAATAGCTTTAATTTCTCCTGATACTGACCTTCCAAATCAACTAAACGAGACTTTAAACTAACAATCACAGGATTATTTAATGTTGCTGTTGCATTACTATTGTTTTGTGCCTCACGATACTTGCTTTCAGCCGCAGAACGTGCAATTTCAGCTCGTACTAAAGCAGCATTTAACTCGTTTAATTTTGTTACATGACGGGTTTGATTCTCATCAATACTGAGAATTCCTTTTTCATTAGAGTAGCTAACTAATTTTTCCTCCGAAAGTCTTAATCGCTTACGTGCCTCCTCGACCTGCTTCTCTAAAAATTCTTTGGCAAACTCACCTGTCTCACTGCGTGAATCAAGCTGTGAATTGATAAAATTAGCCACTAGGCTTGTCACAACATTTTTAGCTTCTTCGGGAGAATTTCCTTCATAAAAAATTTCAACCAAGTGAGTTTTATCAATAGGCTGAATTAATAAACGATCCAATAATAGCTTGGGATAATCTTCAACAACTTGTTTGGGTTTATTATCTGCTAAACCCAAAGAAACCAACATTCTCTTAAATGCGGAAGGCTTGTTATTTTTACCCGACAAACTTGCATATAAATTAGTATCGGCAATAACCTTGGACAATAAGCGACGACTTTTTAAGGTCTCATAACGTGTTCTAAAAAAAGGGTCATTTAAACTATCAACCTCACCACCTAAATTATCTGTCTTACCAAAACTTACAACCTCAACGCCTTTACGCTCGATCTCTATGGTTGCATTTGCACGATAGGTTGATTTTGAGGACAGGGTAAATAGCATTGCTGCAACTAACGAGACGATAATAGAGAAAATAATAAGCCATTTTCTACGTCGAATAATTGCAAACATTTCATTTAGCGAAAGCTCGCGTTTTGCTTCAGTTTGTGTAGAAGTATCCATCATTTGGATATTCGACAAAGGTATTACGGTATCTTGAGCGCCCGCAGGGAGATTTCCAACTGTTTTAATAACAGGAACTGTCATGAGATTAAGCCTAAATACTTATAATTATTTTAATTGGATATGATTTCCTCCCATCATAAACCCTAGTCCTCCGTGCAAAAATATTTTCTCGATAAAAGGGCTTAAATTAATATCATCTTTATTGTTCAACAGGATAGGCTGGATATTGTTTTATAATGCCCCTAATACCTGCTGATAAGTTTAGCTATCCCCACTTTCAATAAGTTGCTATTATCCACACTCTTTTATTTTAATAAACGCATGTGGCCTGACGTAAGGGTCACCACTGGAGAAAATATAATGCCCATTATAACTTTGCCTGATGGAAGCAAGCGCGCTTTCGATAAGCCTGTTTCTATTTTAGACGTTGCTGCTGATATTGGTTCTGGTCTAGCGAAAGCAACTATTGCTGGAAAAATAGACGATACAGTACTCGATGCTAGCTATCTGATTGAAGCAGATGCTAAATTGCAAATTATTACCACCTCAAATGAAGAAGGCTTGGAGATTATACGTCACTCATCTGCCCACTTAATGGCACAAGCAGTTAAACAACTCTTTCCTGAAGCCCAGGTGACGATTGGACCTGTTATTGAAGATGGTTTTTTCTACGATTTTGCCTACGAACGTGCATTCACGCCTGAGGACATGAGTGCTATCGAAAAACGTATGCAAGAAATCATCAAACAAGATATCCCTGTTGAACGAAGCGTGATGACACGCGATAAGGCAATTACTTTTTTCAAAGAAATGGGAGAAGCTTATAAAGCC
>JALVDG010000058.1 GCA_027009095.1 Thiotrichaceae bacterium | reverse complement strand
CTGAAAAGTACGCCTAGATACAAAGACAAACAGGACAGTTGATATAAATATTTTGAACTGGTTGATGTACTAATTCTCCTAAACTTTTTTCTATGTTTAGGGATTTAATAATTAAAATAAAAAAAGAGAATAAAATGAATAATATTCAACTTAAACGTAAACCAATGGCGCGTTGGGTCGCTTTTGCACTGGCTGCGACTACCGCAGCTGGTGTTGCTCAAGCTGCAGCCCCTCTCGCAGGTACCGAAATTAAAAACCTCGCGACGGTTAGTTACGAAGATGAAAATGGTAACAAGTATACCGCGCAGTCAAATGAAGCTGTTATTACTGTTGCCCCTCAATATAGAGCAACACTAGAGACTGATAAACAATTAACAGCAGCTCCTGGCTCAACTGTTTATTTCCCTCATATATTAAAAAATATTGGTAATATTGAGGACACTTATGATCTAACAACTACTGCTACTGACCAGGATGGTAATGATGTTAATGCGAGTGTAAAAATTTATAAAGATACCAATGGTAATGGTCAACCAGACTCTGGAGAGCCAGAAATTACCTCGCTAGATCTTGCCGCTGGTGAGACAGCTAATATTGTTATTGCTTATACTATCCCTGTTTCTGCCATAGATGGTGATTATGCGGATGTTGTATTGACTGCAAAATCGAATGCAACAGGCGCAATAGTAGCCGATACAGGAGCTAATAATGATAATGATACGGCTGATGCTGCAGCTACTAATAATGACAAAGTAACGGTCGGAAGCGGTCCTGTACTTGTATTAAACAAGCAGTCCGTTATCAATGAAGAAACAGGTGTCATTACTTACACTTTAACAGTAAAAAATACAGGTAGTTCAGCCGCTGCAAATGTTGAAATTCTAGACGTTTTACCAAAAGTAGATACCAATAATGATGGTACTTTAGATGGTCAGACCACATTAGTTGAAAACTCAATTGTAACTAATGGATTGCTTGACGCTGGAGATATTACCGCTGTAGCAACAGACGAAGCCACACTAGGCGTAGATCTTGATGGTGATAATACCAACAATGCGAATGCTATTCGTGCAATGGATCTGGAACTTGCTCCTAATACCACTATTTCTGTTGAATACTCAGTAAATTATGATAAGACATGGGCAGCAGGAGCAGATATTGACAATCAGTTTACTGCATTCGTAGATCCTGAAGGAGATCATTTACCACCTGATCCTAATAATCCACCTAAGTCCAATAAAACACACAATGAAGTACCTCCAAACTATGGTGTAACAGCAACCGATGATGGTACATCAAATACTGCTAAGCCTGGAATAAATGATGGTGGTGATGATAATGCTGATACTCAACAAGATGGTACAGGTGACGATGACATCCAATATGTTGATACGATTGCATCAGGTGATACGGTTATCTTTACGCACACGATTACGAATACAGGTAATGGTGATGATGTCTTTAACCTAGATATTACAAGTAGTGCTGATAACACAGGCTTTCCTGCTGGCACTATTTTCACCTTCTGGAATGAAGATGGCACGGTTCAATTAACAGACAGTGATGGTGACAATATTCCTGACACAGGTGTACTAGGTCAAAATGAGTCGAAAAAAATTGTCGTTAAGGCTGACTTACCATCAGGTATTGCAAAAGAAGGAGTAGCAAGCTTAGCTACCTTAAAAGCAACATCCTCTTCTGACCCTGCTGCAGTAGGAAGTAAAGCATCGGATGAAACAACCTTAAAATTAGGTGAAATAACTGCACCAGCGGTTGATTTAGCTGCAATAGGTGCCACTCAACCTGATACGGGCTTTAATGATGAAGGTGTTGAAAACGCACATAATGAAGGTCCTGTTTTCTTAAAAGATGGCTTGGTTGGCGGAACCGTTGTTTTTCCAATGAGTGTTGCAAATGAAGCCGGTAGTCCAGACTCATTCTTACTAGGCTATAATGATTTACCCGATGGTTGGAGTGTGGTTTTCAAGGACAGAAGCGGTGGTAATGGCGATGGTGATATCATTACATCAACTCCCTTTATTCCAGCAGGTGGGACATTTAATTACGATGCAATTGTTACTATCTCAAGTGTACCATCTCAAGCACTAGCAAATTCAGATCGTACTGATGATGTTGATGGACACGATGTAACAAATGATTCAACTGAGAACTTAGCAGACACAGATGAAGATAAAGATTATGTTATCGAATTTTCAGTAAAATCATCAGTTGATAATACGCGTAGCGATACCATTACTCATGCGATAGATGTTGCTGATGTAAAGTCAGTGCTTATTACCCCAGACGGTCAAAACCAAGCTCAACCTGGTGGTACAGTAGATTATCTACACAAGTTAACAAATAACGGTAATATTGACGAAGCCGTTGAATTAACAGCAAATAACACTGATCCTGACTGGAGTTCACGAACTTTAGTTAAGACAGATACGGGCGACTTAGTTGAGCTAACCAACTTAAAAGCAGGGGACAAAGTTGTTGTAAATAACCCTGATGGATCAACAACATTAGTGACTTTGACAGATACAGACGGTGATGGAAATGTTGAATTCCCATTAAAACCTGGGCAATACATTAATATTGTCGATAAAGTCTTTGCACCATCTGACGCCGCTCAAGGTGAGGTTAATACAACTAAATTAACTGTGACAGACCCAGGTGTTGCCGAAACGGTACGAAGCTCATCTAAAGATAATACCAATATTATTTTAGGTCAGGTTCGTTTGACTAAAACAGTGGCATTAGACAAAAACTGTGATAACAAACCAGATAGCTCATATGCTGAAATTCAAACAACAAAAGTAGAGCCAGGGCAATGTGCTATTTGGCAAATTTTTGCTAAAAACGAAGGTGACACCGCAGTTAAAAATGTTGTGGTAAATGACTCTATTCCTGCCTATACCGATTATTTAGCAGGTTCTTTGTTTATTGATGATATAGCTGCTACAGACGCAAAAGACGCGGCTGATGGCGCAGAGTTTAACGCATCTACCAATAAAGTGACCTATTACTTAGGTGCAGGTATTAAGCCTGTTGATGGTATCGGTGGTACTTTAGCTTCTGGTGAATCTTCCACAGTAAGATTTACTGTAAAAGTTGAAGGTGGAATATAGTAGCTCCACTTGTACAGAGTTATTGCACCCTCGTTCCCGCGTGGAAACGAGGGATGGATAGACCACACAATTAACATAAAATATAAGAAAGATTTATCTATTATTTCGTAGTTAAAAATACTTAACTGCGTAATATCAGATAAGTAAGTTTTGTAATACCTGAATCCGTGGCTTCAATGCGGATAAGAGAGTGTAAGATATTGGTGTCATAGTGGATTTTAAAAAATCTTAGCTTCACCCTTAGGTTAAGCGGGTATTTTTTAAACTGCTGTGGAATCAATAGCTTATGCTATCTACCGGTAGTGAAATCACTGATTCAGGTAATATTTAAGAACAAAACACCTTCTTATAACTTATGAGTCTACTTACTCTGTTAGAGCATCTTTTTATAATGTTCTAACAGGGTATTTTTTCTAAGTCTTTAACTTTGAATCATTATCTGGGCTTGGTGATGATTTCGAGGATTTAGAACAAATGCCCTATCGTCTTGCATATAAAAATTAAAATAATGGTGAATAAAATGCGAATCCTCTCACGGTTTTGGTGGAGTGTTATATCAACACTTCTGCTTGCTGTATTAGTAACATCTTCCGTTATGGCTGAAATTGCTCCAGCAGGAGCAACTATTACAAATAGAGCAGAAATTCGTTGGTTCGATACAGCAGATGGTTTGGTCAAACGACTCTATTCTAATATTTCACAAATTACTGTAGCAGAGCAGTTTGGTTTAAACCTAGATGATGATAACCATCGTTATGCAAGTGCTGGACAAACCGTCTCTTTGCCACATCGCATTAAAAATATCGGCAATATTGCATCAACTTATCAATTACAAGTATTAAATCACACAAATGATTCGGGTAATTTAGCCAAGGTAGCCGCTTATATCGATACCAATGGCAATGGTGTTGTTGATGATGGAGAAGAAAAACTAGCGCTCGTTACTTGTGAAAATGGTGGTACAGATAAAATTTGCTACCAAATACCTAAATTATTACCGAATGAAATATTCCAGTTTGTATTACAAGGCTCAAGTAGTATTGATGATAGGATTGGTGATAACTATCGTATGGGATTATCGGTATATCCACCACATAAGCCAGACTTAGCAAAACATAATTTAGACATTGTTGAGATTATTGAAGGTGCGAATATCTCGATAACTAAATCAATCGGTCCTGTTTGCGGTACCCCCATTACCCCAAATGATACCGTAAAAATAACCATCGAATTTACTAATACAGGCGATAAAGCACCAGAAGCAAAGCAATTTTTTATTGATGATGAAGCGATCTCTGGTGTTGTCCTAGAAGACGTTATCCAGTCTAACCTTATTCTGCATAAAAAACCTGTACCAGAAACAGCGCCAATTAACACAATCCTGCTTGTTCAATTAAAAAGTAACGAAGATACAAATCGTTGGACTCGATTTGAAAAATGGGATGGTCGTGCCGTTGTCAGTAAAATAGGTTTATACCTTCCTACCTCTCAAATAGCAAAAAATCAAAGTGGTAAATTAGCCTATGAGCTCATTGCGGATAACAATATTACCTCACATACCGCCTCTAGCCATGCGGTATTAGATGATAACAATGACAATATTGAGTTTGTTAGTAATGATGTCTGTGTCACATTAAC
>JALVDG010000057.1 GCA_027009095.1 Thiotrichaceae bacterium | reverse complement strand
TGAACTTGTCACTGTTGAGGTGCGATATTCAGGTGGAATGGTTTCAAATTGAACTCTTGCTAGATGCGAAGCACCAAGTGCTAAATCTTTCTGACTGCCTCCTGTGCTGCCAACAGTGACTAATACGTGCTGAATAACACTTTCTCCAGAAGGTTCTCGGTATTTATCTTGCAGTATTTTAAGTTGTTTTTGAATGTGCTCAACATGTTTGATAGTAATATGTTGAGGAGTGCCTTCTGGCATAACGATATTTACACGGGCAAATTCGCTTTGTACTCGTGGGAAAAAAGTAAAGTGAAATCTTCCTGTTGTTATCAACAAAATAGAAAGAGCAAGCATGCAGATAAAGAAAACAAGTGTAAAATAGCGTCCTTTAATAGCTAGCTTTAAAAATGGCTGGTATATTTTTTCAATAAATAGCTCTAAACCTTGTGCGACACTTTGTTGTAATCGAGTCAGTAATCCTGTGCTGCTATTTATAATATCTCTAGGGCGGATACTGCTCATGTGAGCAGGTAGTATGAGTTTGGATTCAATAAGAGAAAATAATAAAACAGGAATAATAACTTTGGGTATTTGTGCAAATATTTGCCCACGCAAACCTGCAATCATCAGCAATGGTACAAAGGCTGCAACCGTCGTCAGTATGCCAAAGGTAACAGGAACTGATATTTCTTGTGTGCCAATAATAGCCGCTTTTTCTGGTTCTACTCCTTTTTTTATATGAGAGTAAATATTTTCCCCAGTGACAATAGCATCATCTACGACAATACCTAGCACCACAATAAAAGCGAATAAACTGATAAGATTTAGCGTGACCCCAAGGTTTGGTAGAATCAACATAGCTCCCATAAAACTAATAGGGATACCAACACTTACCCAAATAGCAACAGCAGGACGCAGAAATAGTGCGAGTAATAAGAAGATAAGTATCATGCCCTGAAAGGCACTTGTTGTTAATGTTTGTAAGCGAGCTTTGACTATTTTTGCGTTATCTTTCCAGTAAGATAGAGTGACATTAGAGGGTAGGGTATCGTTGCGTGTATCAATATATTGCTTGATGGTTTCCGATATTTTAAGCGCGCTTTGATCGCCTACACGATAGATTTCGATAATGCCGCTTTTTTTACCATCAAATTGAGCATAGAGAGGCACTTCTGAAAAACTATCTTTAATAGTTGCAATATCACCCAAACGAACTTGCGTGCCATCACTATTATTTATAATACTAATTTTTGCAAAATCAGCCACATTATAAGATTGTCCTAAGGCTCGTATGCGAATTTCGCCAGCATTTGTTTTTAATGTACCCGCAGGAATATCACGAGATGAATTTTTAATCGCTTGAGAGATAGAGGCAAGGGTTAAGCCATAGCGTTGTAACACTTTCTCGGAAACATCGATTGATACTTCGTAAGGTCGTAATCCAGTAACAGATGTCTGTGTAATACCAGGAAGTTGGTTGACTTCATCACGAATAAGCGTGGTATATTCGTGTAATTCTCGCTCACTCATCTCACCAGAAACCACTAAGCTAATATTTTCTCTGGTGCGAGTAATCGTTCTAATAATTGGTCTTTCGACATCTTCAGGAAAGTTGCTAATGGCATCGACACGACTTTTTATTTCATTAAGCGATTTATTAATATCAAAGCCTTTTTTTATCTCTACAGAAATACTCGCTCTTCCTTCAAATGCACCTGAGGAAATATGTTTAATATCAGCTAAATTAGATAAGCTTTCTTCAATAGGCAGAATAACACCTTTCTCTACCTCATTAGGAGCTGCACCAGGGTAGTTAGTATTGATAGTAATAACATCTAACTCAAAAGCAGGGAATATTTCGAGAGGAATACGAAAAAACATAGCGTAAATTCCCGCAGCTAGCGTTGCTATCATTAATAAGTTTGCGGCAACGTGATTACGAGCAAACCATGCAATCATCGAATGCATTATCGCTGCTCTCTTTGTTTGTTATTTACTTCGTTTTTCTTGTAAATTTTAACTTTCATACCTGTTTTAGCACTTGCCATAGGGGTAGTGATAATTATTGGATTGCTAGGCAGCGTATTGGCAGAGATAATGGTATTTTCTCCTGTAGAATACAGGGGGGTAATAGCATGTGTTTTTACTAGACCATTATCAAACAGTAAAACCTCTTTATGTTGGCGTATGGCACGATTTGGAATAATATAAATATTACGCAAGGTTTTTGTTTTAATATCAGCCTGTAAAAACTGTCCTATTTTTACAATAGATTGTTTTCCTTTAGGTTTTTTGAATGGATCATTAATGCGAGCAATAACAGATATTTGTCGTGTACGTTTATCCATTATTGGACTACTACGCACAATACGACCTTTCCATTTCTTCTTTTTGTTATTTGTTTTAGTGTAAAAAATAACTTCAGGTAGTTTTCTTTTGACTAATTTTTTTGAATTTCGATAATTCTCAGGTAGTTCTAACAGGTCATATTGATCAAGCGTAAGTGGTAGACGTACTTCTACATAGTCTGTTGAATAAACAGAGCCGAGTTTAGTACCAGGACCTACATATTGACCAATGCCAACATCTCGCGATAAAACACGACCCGCATAGGGGGCTGTAATCTGAGTATTTGCAAGATCTAGTTTTGCTTGTTGTAAACGTAGATTAGCAATATGAACGCTAGAAGAAGAAGAAGCTGTTTTAAGTTTTAATGCGGCTAACTCACTATCTTGACGATTTTTGTTATATAGTTTCCATTGGTTTGCTGATAGTGAGGTTTGATTTTTAGTATCTTGTAAGGTTAATTGCTTCTGTTTAATTTCAGCTTGAGCAATCGCGATAGCATTTCGATACTTGCTATCATTAATTTTTATTAAGGTTTCATTCTTATCGAAATACTGTCCTTCTTCAAAATTCGGTGAGATATAGGTAATTTTCCCTGCAATTTCACTGACAATATTAGTTTTAGAATGTGCTTCAACAGTACCTGCTGTATGGATTGTAATATTGTATTGCTGAGATTTTGGGTGAAAAACCTCAACGACAGGGAGTACTATTTTACGCTCTTTCTTTTTTGGTTCAGGCTTGGAATTTAGTAGGTATTGAGCTGTTATTATAGTGCCTGCAATCAGGAGAATAGTAAGGATAAATTGTTTCATCTTGTCTTAGTTCAGTTTGATAAATGAATCTAAGAGCAGTCGTCTCTTCTTACATTGTAAGACTGTCCCCTAAATTAGAGAACTATTATATATTAAAATCAATCAGACAAGAAAATTAAACAACTATCCCTAAGAGATATTAAGAGCGTGCATGTTTCTAAAAATTAATTTTTTTCAGGCATCTCAATTTTAGAAAATAATCCTAATAAATCAGTAGAAGAGCTGTAGTTTAAGAACCAATAGGTAAAGGTTGCAATGAGACTGGTGAGCAATAAAAAAGCGCCAACTTTTACCCATTTTGATGTAGGTTCAGGTGGTTCTCCATAGCGATTGATGCTTCTACTACCTGGTATTAACCAAAAAATTAAACTTCCAAAAGGAATAAAAATAAGTGTAGCTAGCCATCCTGTTACATTAAAATCATGGCAACGTTGAATGGTTAGTTGAAAAAGTAAAATTAAGGCTGAACCAATAGCGGCGGCAAGAATAATATAGCCAAATATTTTTCCAATCTGTCCAAACTGAGCTATAAGTCCCGCTAAGGCTGCAAGTACCCAAAAAACTAAAAAAGGCAGTATAAAAGAATAAAAAAAGTAACGTATAGGACCAATACGTCCATCACTAGAAAATAGATCGACCTGACTGTATCTTTGGCGCATATTGTTAGGGTGGGTATTACTAGAACTCATCATTACACTCCTTGCATTTTGTTTTAGTATTAAAACAATATTGTCATACAGCGTAAGAGAGGAAATCTGATCTATGGATGAAAGTATCTATTTTGGCGCGGAGCGATAGAAAAAAGAGTGAGTTATGATATGTCGGGATTTGACACCTAAATTTAAAAGGGCTACGAAAAACTTCACTGATATTCTAAAGAGTGACTGCGTAACATCATTAAATAGTAAGTTTATTTATTAGAATGAGTTATATTTTACATTCACTCTATTTAAGAAAATTATTAAAAACCTCATAGGAGTAATTTAATGAGCATTTCACCATTAATGTTAGATTTAAAAGGTACTGAGTTAAGTAGTGAGGAAAAAGATTTGCTCGATCATCCTCTAGTCGGTGGGGTGATCTTATTTACTCGTAACTATGAGTCAGTAGAACAGCTTGAATATCTAGTGCGTCAGATTCGCATGGCAACATCACAAGATATATTAATTGCAGTTGATCATGAAGGCGGGAGAGTTCAGCGATTTAAGGATGAGTTCACAACATTGCCCGCACTTGCCAAACTGTATGAGGCATCTGATGATGAGCAAAAATATCTACAATTATCCTATCATCATGGCTGGCTAATGGCATCTGAACTAAGGACGGTGGATGTGGATTTTAGTTTTGCTCCTGTTTTAGACTTAAATTATGGCGTGAGTGAAGTAATAGGGGATAGATCATTTCATCGTCAACCAGCATTAGTCGCTACACTCGCTAAGGTATATATAGAGGGTATGAGTGACGCTGGAATGGCGTCAACAGGTAAGCACTTTCCTGGTCATGGGGCCGTTGTTGCCGATTCGCATATTGATATCCCCATAGATGATAGATCATTTGATGATATTTGGCATGAGGATATTATTCCATTTGCAACCTTAATAAAGCAAGGGTTGGATGCAATAATGCCTGCCCAT
>JALVDG010000056.1 GCA_027009095.1 Thiotrichaceae bacterium | reverse complement strand
CAACTACTTACAATTCACATAATTTTAAAATTCGTGAATTATATTTATTCGCAAAATTGCGAACCTTGTAACTTGCTGATTTTAAAATGTTCATTAAAGTCAACTAAATTTAAGTGCGATTGCCCTAATTATGTCCACTTAGGTATTGCTCTTAGTGGATAGTTAATTCATAGTACCCTGTCGTTTTAATAATGGGTAGTATATGAACATAGAAGAGTCTCTTGGTCTAGATCTAGACCAAAATATTGAAAGTTCTGAAAAAGCACGTGAAAGACTGCAACTTTATATCAATCTTAAGCTAGCTTCTACAGGGCAACCTGTTAGTCATTACGGTAGCAGTAATAAGTTTATGCTAATTGCAGATGATTTATTAAAAAGCTATCAAGAAAAAAATAGACAGCTCCATGACTATCAGTGTCCTGTTGATAAACGTATCCAAAACTTCCTTAATGAATATCTAAAAGACTGTGATGATGATACGCCTAAGTTGCCATCAAACACTTTAGTTTTAGATCGTTATGGTGTGGCGCGTGAGCTATCAATACCTGCTGACGACGATAAGTTTACCTCTGATATTGTTTCTAGTTATCGTATTCGCCAAGGTGTTTTGCACAACCCTGCTAATGATAGACGTACGACTAAAGGCTCTTTTCATATTGCAGAGGGCGGTTTACCTATTCCTGGAGATAAAAAAACAGTTCCTAAAATCACCTTTTCTCGTTTACTAAAAGAAGCTCTCAATCCACCAGAGGAGCTATTGCAACTTCCTTTTACCTGCAATGAAGAGAAGCAGGCTAAAATATTTGTTTCTTTATTATTGCGTCCTATTGTTTGTCCTGAAATCCCAACGGTATCAACCGAAAAACGTATGGAAATACGTTTTTTTGCGCCAGGTAATTTAGTCAGTAATTTAGATTTTGTGGAAAGTATTTTTGGCAATGCGGGTAACCCTTATTTGGCTGAAAATGATGCTGCATTAGATATTGATCATTGGTCGGGTCAAACAGGTTGTGTAATTTTAGCCCCCCACTTGACACAATTTACTAAGAAGGAACTAGGGCTTCCTCATTACGATGATGCGACAGAAATGCAGCGTCATGATGGCATGTGCTGGAAGTCAGAAGACGAAAAATACAACGATGGTGATGCCTTTAAAATAACCTGCCGTACAGATGAAGGAATTATCGTCACCATTCTTGCGGATAACTATTATGGCTACTGTAAAAAAGAAGTAAAAACACAGCTAAGTTATGCATCGAATCTCTATGGTTTAACCGAAGAGGAGCATGCAGGAGGTGCACTAGCGTTTCGTCGTCGTAATCATGGTGAAGAATATGGGGTCGATTCTAAAGCGCGTAGAGCACGAGGTGTATATAGTTTTAAGAGCGTCTTCGAGCAGTTTTCTGATGTCATGGATATTCAGCCAGAAGGCTATGGCATCGACAAAAAATATCCTGACCTCATATATATTCCTCTTGATATTCGTATGAATATTGATAAGCAAAGGATTCGCTGGAAAAAAGACGGTGTTAAGCAAGAAATTAAGCTACAGCCAAATAAAGTCTATATGCAGCCAGATGGCTATAAAATAGAGATGCAGCAACACCCTAGTGCACCTTCGTGGCGTTTGATTGGTACAGATGCAGAAGGAGTTTTTTGTCACAAGCCTTGTACTGTTTCAGGTGGTGGTAAGTCAGAAATCTCTAAATCCATTAATGATGCCGTTATTTATGGCACGGTTTATGTGCAAGATTTTGAAGATGATATGGATCAAGTAGAGGCTATTTTCAATAAAGATTATAGCAATCGTCTTAAAGAGGAATTTAAAGATGAAGATTGGGATGCGACACGAAAACCATTAGATACTAGACGTAGTTTAGGTTCTGTTATTCGCTTACTTACACCCTCTAAAAGTAATACAGATGAGTATAATCAGTGGTTGGAAAGTATCCCTCCGCATATTTTATCACAAGTTTTTATTATCAAGCGTACCTATATTTTAAAGCCAGACGATCATTGGAGATCACACTTTTCGGTTGATATTATTAATGGTAAGCAAGGTCATGCGCTTAAATATAATGATCGTGAGTTAGTTGCCTCTTATTTACGTGTCGGTCTAGATAATAAAGGTGTTTGGCATACCTACAAGGTGCGTCAAGACTTTATTGCCACAGAAAAAGTGCAAATGGAAGACGATATTAGTGCTTCTGTTGTGGTTAGTGCTAGCTGTTTGCCTAATCTATCGCCTAAATCATCTAATCCAAGCGTTAAGTTAGTTGAAAATTGTGAATTTCGTTTATTCCAACGCCCTGATGAGGCAATTCATCGTGGCTACGATACACAAACAGAAATCGATATGGCGCAAGCCAATAACTTTATTGCCAACTACGAACCCTTAATTGGTGATAAGTTAGAAGCGATTGTGAGTGATGTGGTGGAGTTTCAAAAATACACAGATCCTATGCGTAATTTATTGCAAGCAGCCTATGAAAAAGGGGATCAATATGTGGTGTCATCCGCTGATCCACGCATGATGCCCGACGGACCTAGTCAAAATCCACGTTATCTACAGCTTAGACCTGATTTAAGTCAGCCAATGCGTACTTATATAGCTGAAATGGGCGCACGATTACATCGCCAAGTAAAGATGGATGAAGCTTTAGTTTCCCCCGTTAATGCCGTACTAACAGGGCGGCGTAATAATCCTGCGGCAGAGGGTATTCGCCCTCTTGCCGTCTTTAATCCGATTCATTATCAAGAACTTCCAGAACTATTTATGGATTTTATTTGTAGTGTAACAGGAAAATCACCCTCTACAACGGGAGCGGGAAGCGAGGGCGCACTCACCAAAGGACCTTTTAATGCCTTACGTGCAACACCTGATTTAAATAATGCCTTGGTATCCTTTATTATTACAGGCTATGCGGGCTTCTCTAGTGCCGCAGGTTATATTGGGCAAGACTTACGAGTCGATCATGATATAAGTTTATTAATTCCTGAAATTTGGGCGCGTTTAGACGAGGATGAGCGAGATCCTAAAAAGATGATAGAAAAAGGTTATTTAGAAAAGCTAAATAACTTTGACTACAAAGGCAAGCGAGTCAAAGCAAGCCGCTTAGGCTATCGAATCACAGATCGTTTTATTTCTGCATTTTTAGGTAAAATTTTTGATAATCCATCTGTTGTCTTCGATGAGAAAATATTGAAACCAGAAACTCAAAATATGGATGTCTTTGTCGATGGAATCAATAATATTGTCGATGCACAAAGAGCTGTTGCCCAACGCTATCTTGATGACGGTAGTATTGAAGATGCTTGTCCGCCACTTAAAGCTATCCTTTATATAATGGCAACAGGTGAGTACCAAGGGAAAACGATTCAGCACAAAGAAATACGCGACTTATTTGACCGAGATATCATGCTACAATCAAGCTGGTATAAAGACCGCCTTAAAGCCAAGCAACAGCGTGATATAAAGCTGTGGGAAAAGAACTGTAAAAATCTAGAAAACTTCCTAGCGCTAGAAGGGCATGACGATATTATTGCCTCACTGAATATTCAAGATCGTCTTGAACGTGCAAAAGAGCAGCTAAATATAGTGAGTCAAGCAGCTTATTTAGATAGCTTGGAAGGGACAATAGGAGCGGATACTTTAGCGCCTTGCAGTGCCTAAAAAAAACCAACGTTATTCTAAAACTATTGCAGAGACGACAAGCAATTTAAGTATGATTGTGTTGTATATTCTGTAACCTGTGTATAGAGGTACGAAACGCAGGTATTTTGATGGTGTGTTTCTGTGCTTCGTACCTCAGCATAGGCGACGGAGTCCCCAGTGAGTACAACTATTAATATCCCCAAACCAGATGATTGGCATCTACACCTTCGCTCGGGAGAAATGCTTAACAACGTTTTACCTTTTAGCAGTGAGCATTTTTCTCGTGCTATTGTGATGCCAAATTTGCCAAACCCTGTTATCACAACAGCCGATGCAAAATCCTATCGTCAAGAAATCCTTTCTTGTTTACCTAAAAGCCATCACTTTACACCACTTATGGTGTTGTACATGACAGAAAACACAGATCTTGAAGATGTAAAATCAGGTTTTTTAAATGGTGATGTGATTGCTGTAAAACTTTATCCTGCGGGTGCAACAACCAACTCTGATGCAGGGGTAAAAGACTTAGAAAAAATCTATCCTGTCTTAGCGGTGATGGAAGAAATTGGCATGCCTTTTTTAGTGCATGGTGAGGTAGTCGATGAAAATATTGATATTTTTGACAGAGAAGCCGTATTTATCGAGACGAAGCTTATCCCGATACGCAAACAATTTCCTCATCTTAAAATTGTTTTTGAACACCTGACGACAAAAAATGGGGTGGATTATGTTTTATCATGCGATAACAATACCGCAGCGACGATTACACCACATCATTTAGTGATTAACCGTAATGCGATGCTAGTGGGTGGTATCAAGCCTCATTACTACTGTCTGCCTGTTGCAAAACGTGAATCTCATCGACTTGCTTTGGTTACAGCGGCAACAAGCGGAGATAGCCGATTTTTTATGGGTACTGATTCCGCACCGCATCTAAAACATGCAAAAGAAAGCAGTTGTGGCTGCGCGGGTATCTTCAATGTTGCTAATGCAATATCGGTAGTGACACAGCTATTTGAGAATGAAAATGCTTTAGATAATCTGGAGAAATTTTTATCACTTAACGGCCCTGCGTTTTATGGTCTGCCTGTAAATGAGCAGCGCATGATATTGAATCGTGTTGACAATAAATTATCAA
>JALVDG010000055.1 GCA_027009095.1 Thiotrichaceae bacterium | reverse complement strand
GGTTAGCTGGGTCGCCTTTTCTTTGCTTACTTTCTTTTGGCGACGCAAAAGAAAGTAAGTCGTAGCCCTTTACGGAAGAGAGCAAAAGAACCTAAACTAAAAAGGGCTACGAAAACCTTCATTGATATTTTAAAGAGTGACAGCGTAAATATCAGCTCCTTAATCTTTCCCTCTTATTTTACGCAAACGCTTACGCCGAGAGCGAAAGGTATCTCGCGCTGCCATGGCTTGCTCAAGTAAAGGGCTATGCTCTACACCTAATATCTCTGCATATCGTTGGATGATGATTGTCATGGTGGCATCATCTAATGCTAAGCGAGAGAAATTTTGCATCCGCTTAGCTATATTCAATTCACCGAAATTCATACGGTTCACATCAACAATCTTAAACTCATAGTCACTGTCTGAGCACTTCACTAAGATATTTTTTGATGAATAGTCTTTATGGTAAATGCCTTTTTCATGCAGTTGATAGGTAAAGTCAGCAAACTGTCTTAAAATATCGTCTCTATTTTGATAGTCCGCATCAGTTAAGACTTCTTTTATTTCAAAATCAAAATCAAAATAATGACAGATATAATAACTTTTACCCAATAAGCCATTTTTAAACTGCTCGCAACAAGCCACCGCTTCGGGGGTCAAATCGCCTATTTTGACTGAATGCAAATAAGAGCGTTTAGCTTTTGATGCGCGAATAAAGCGATACACAAACCGATTGAGAAGATGAGGGACTCTAAAAGACTTAACCGCTAATTTTATCGGCTCACCACCCTTCGGGGTAAACTCGATCATGCGGGTATCATTTCGTGCCGCAAAAATAATATGTTGTGAGGCAGAAAAACGTGCTTCTAATTCATCTAATAATGCTTGTGCAAAGGGATATTTTTGATTTTTAAGACACTTCATATTTTTTTTTGTTATCAATTAAATAAACAGGGCTATCGCCTAAAAGCAACACCCCTGAATCAAGTAAATCACCTTCTTTAGAAAGCACCTTCTTCCCTGTGGTATCTATTTTCTGCTCCTGCAACGCCCAACAAACCGCGATATTCTGCGTTTTATTTTCAAAATAGACGGTATACATATTGTGATTTTCTACGTTAAACGAGATAAATTCACTACCTGACAATATGGATACCATACACTTAAATACTTGATAAGCAGGATATTTTACTAAGCCTTCTCGATTATCAACTAGCCCATAGCCTGGTGCAATCAGTTGATGCCAATACACTTGGCTTACCTGTTGCGATGCGTAGGCTAGCATATAATATCGCAATAAATATTTCGCATACTCCTCTACACTCACACATTCTTTTTCACTGGTTGGCGCATAGGGAAAAGTGTTTGTAATCGGCCAGTTTGTTTCTGTAATGACAATATCAGTTGATGATTTTGGACTTAAACGCAGTATGGCATGGAGTAATTTAATTTTAGCAATCACATCCAAGCCCATTTGTTGATTCTCTGGTGCGCCCCGTCGATCAACGTATAACAAGCTATTAAAACGATCATATTTAAGCTTATAAAAATTAAACAATGTACGAATAGTGAAATAATATTCAAAATCAATCACCGATGATCCCATTAATTGTATCTTAGGATAATGTTGAGTCTTTAGTTTATAAGCCACTTGATAAAATTGCAGGTACTCATCCATTGAAAAGAACGCCCATTTTTTTCGATTGACTGCATGACCGACTTGAAAATCATGCGTATAAGGTGAGCAAGCGGTAAATATTTTATGTAAAGAGTCGATTAATAAGGAGTGATCTTCCACATGGCGGCGATCTTGAAGGATATTAATCAATAGTTTTTTATCTGAGAAACCTGCTATAAATGCCACATAATCATCTAAACGTTCAATATCATGCAATGGAATACGAATGATTAAATACTCACACCCCAAATCTTCAACCATTAATTGAATCTCTTTAAGCTTAGTTTCACCTAAGTTAACCCCCAAACCAAAGAACTGCCTACTATCAACAGCTTTTTTCTTTGCAGGCAGAAAATAAGCCATTACAGCAAAAGGCCAGACCAATACATTCACTAGTAACATTTTCAAAAAATCAAAGCGGACTTTTTTATAAATTTTCTTTTTAAGCTGTCTATCCTTTATCACATAAGGTTGATCGGAATATTTATCCCATGGCAATACTATCTTTAATTTATTTTTATTTGTTTTCAAATGTAAAAAATCCAGAGTAAATCTATAAGGTTTATCGACAATAGTAAGATCATAAGTCAATAATATAAGCTAATTAATAAGGAGCTATCCCCATGAAAATCACCATTATCAGCGGCAGTCATCGACAAAACTCTCAGAGTGAGAAAGTAGCACGCTATATTCAATCATCGCTACTCGAAAATAAACTCGCAGATGAAGCTGAAATTTATAGCCTAGCAGGTAATCCTTTACCTTTATGGGATGAAGCTATTTGGGACGGTGATGAGCAGTGGGAGGCTATTTTATCACCCGTCTCAAACTTACTCACAAACAGCGATGCCTTTGTGATCATTGCACCTGAATATCATGGTCAAGTACCTGCGGGCTTAAAAAACTTCTTTTTAATGTGGAAAGCTGAGTTATCACACAAGCCCGCCATGATTGTCGCGGTCTCTTCCGTTGATGGCGGTGCTTACCCTGTCGCTGAGTTACGCATGAGTAGCTATAAAAACAATCGCCTTTGCTATATCCCAGAGCATGTTATTGTGCGTCATGTTGAATCTGTTTTAAATGAGAATGCTGAAGATAATAACCCTGAAACAGATAGCTACTTTCGTGAGCGTATTACATGGACATTAGGCATTTTAAAGCAGTATGCTATCGGATTAAAGTTAGTCAGAGAGAGTGGTGCGACTCAAACGGATAAGTTTGGTAATGGTATGTAACCTATCCTAAAGTGATAAATTCACGAAATTTACTCACATCATTAATGATAATTTGCTTTTCTTTTATAGCGATATAGCCACACTCAACCAGACGCTTAAATGTACGCGATAGTGTCTCAGGCTTAATAGAAAGGCGTGATGCGATAACGTGCTTTGGCGCAGTTAAATCGACTTCGATGGTACCCTCTTCCTCTTCTACCTCCTTTAGCAAGTAAATACCGAGGCGGTGAGTCGCATTATGTAAGGTGAGACGATCGATTTCACTTAATAAATTATGTGTTCTTGTACTTAATGTTGTCATTACCGCAAAACAACTATCTACCGAAGTCTGTAGCTCTTTAATATAAGCAGTGGCATTTATTTTAAAGATAATACTGTCTCGAATCGCAAAACAATTAACAGGATAGCCAGAAAACCGTCCAAAGACTGCTGCCTCTGCAAAACTATTGCCATTGTTAATAATCTCAATGACCTTCTCATCGCCCTCTGATGATAAACGTGTCAGCTTTAACTGCCCTTTTGATAAGACAAAAAAATCAGTCACTGCTTGCCCTTGCTCAAAGAGTTGCTTATTCGCAGCTATATTTATCACAAAAGATTGTTTCATTACGCTATCAAAACTATGTTCAGGTAAACCAACAAATAAAGGTATTTTTCGTAACTCTTTCTTTTGATATTCGCTTAATTGCATCATTTTTATACCTGAATCCTATTGCTTTGGAAAAAATTAAAATCTAGTACTCCAACCACGTTATATTGCTCCCGCAGGGCGAGCCAGAAAGCGGTCATCCACGTTTGTTGCACTTTTTATGAAGGGAATAACCATTCACTGCAAAGTGCGCCTAGTGGCTAACCGCTTTCTGACTCGCTGTATCCGTCAATATAACGTGGTTGGAGTACTAGCCCTATTCTACAGACTTAATTTGATGGTATAGCTTTTTTTAGATAAAAATGATCATTTTTTAAAAAGTAACAGCTAAAATATAAAATTATCGCGTGATAGTTTATAGCAACGTTTTTAATGCAACTCCCACCACTAAAAAAATGCTAAGCAGTTGTAATATCTCATTATATTAAGACATATTAGTAATAAATATCTTAGAAATACTGGTCTTAACGAAGCAAATCATAAATTTAATAGCCCCCCTTTAATCAGAAAACAACACAACTCATCGCTAATAGAATGAAAACAAAGCAGTGTTTGAATATTATTTCGTCATCCTTAAGAAACACGGAATATTTATTACCCGCTATACTAATTCTATATATAAATCAGTTTCCCCCCAAAGCTGTTTTATATCCAAAAATATCAATTTTATTCTATTAATAGTGAATATTTACTATCACTCTAATAGCACGAATTAAATACAGCGACTGATGTGGATCGCGAAATCAGCACTACCACAAAGCAACTTAAGATGAGTGTCATCATATTTTGCATATGAATTTTCTGTTGTTAGCCCCTAGAGTCCCTTGTGGACTCGTTATTCACACCTAAAAGTTTCCCCTAACTTTTTAGTGTGATTTTTAAGCCAGACCTTGTGTCTGGCTTTTTTTATGCCCGATATATTATTTTTTTAAACCATTACTCCCGCGTACAATATATGGTTTTCATTCTTTCTCACATTGTAACGGCTCAGGTTGTGCTCTATTTTGTTCGAGTTCAAGGCAAAAGGACGGAGTTTATAGGCATAAATAACTGATGTTACGCAATATAGAAAAATATTACCTATTTTTCCCTCTGCCCGATGCGTTAGCGAGGCGGAGCTAAACTTCCCATTCTAACCGCGCCGAGCATTTGCCCGAGAGAATGGATCAGCAGTGAAAGTGTTTGAGCGGAGTTTACGGAGCGAGTTTTTTCACTGCCCATTCTCTCGGGTAAAGCGCAGGAGGAAGCGG
>JALVDG010000054.1 GCA_027009095.1 Thiotrichaceae bacterium | reverse complement strand
AGGAATGTATATAGGGCATTTCGACACGCTAACTTTTGCTTGTCCTGGCTTGAACTACCTAAAATCGTTGTATAGAGGTACTATATCTGTTGAGAATTATAGGTTTTTCTAAAGCTTGAACTAAGTTTTTGGATTACTCAATCTGAAATAGTCACTCTGTGTTGTTGGTGTCGAACTTATTTTTTATATGCATTCCTAAACTGTTCTTTCGAGTTTAGTTGGTTTTTAATCAGAAGACCAAAAATCAAAACCATCATCATCCAGCATTTCTAAAATTTTACCGCCACCGCGTGCTACACAAGTTAGAGGGTCATCAGCAACTAAAACAGGGATACCTGTTTCTTCCATTAGTAAGCGGTCTAAGTCACGTAATAACGCGCCACCACCTGTTAATACTATACCTCGATCGGCAACGTCTGCACCTAATTCTGGTGGTGTCTGCTCTAAGGCTGTCTTAACCGCACTTACAATGCCAAACAGAGGTTCTTGTAATGCCTCTAAAATCTCATTACTTGTTAGGGTAAAGCTACGAGGAACACCTTCTGATAAGTTACGCCCTTTTACTTCGATTTCTTGCAGTTCTTTACCTGGATATGCAGAACCAATTTCACATTTGATTTGTTCTGCTGTTGCATCGCCAATGAGCATGCCATAGTTACGACGCACATAGCTGATAATGGCTTCATCTAAACGGTCACCGCCAATACGTACAGAGGCAGAATAAACGATGCCACGTAATGACATAACGGCAACTTCTGAGGTTCCGCCGCCAATATCTAAGACCATTGATCCGATAGCTTCATCGATAGGAATGCCTGCGCCAATTGCCGCTGCCATAGGTTCTTCGACTAAAAATACTTTACGTGCGCCAGCTCCCATCGCGGAATCTTTAATGGCACGTCGCTCAACTTGAGTGGCACCACAAGGAACACAGATGACGACGCGAGGTCGAGGACGCAAAATTCTGCCACTATCTACTTTGTGAATAAAGTGTTGTAGCATTTTTTCTGTATAAGTGAAGTCTGCAATAACACCATCTTTCATAGGGCGAATAGCGGTAATATTTTCTGGTGTACGACCTAGCATTTTTTTGGCTTCAATACCGACCGCTTCAATTTTTTTTGGTCCGCCAGGTCCACGATCTTGACGAATTGAAACAACAGAAGGTTCATCTAATACAATGCCTTTCCCGCGCATATAGATGAGAGTATTTGCTGTTCCTAAGTCAATAGAAATATCGTTTGAAAACCAGCCAGAAATAAACTTAAACATAGAGGATTAATCCATTTTTTTAATTGCTGTTATTAACATCAACAACAAGGTAATGCCTTTAGAGACCCTATTTTTAGGTCGATATTGTAAATAATAGTATAGTGGATTTTAGACTCAGAGTCTTTAGCCGTGTATCGTATGGCTAAACTGAGAGTATTTAATGATAGTTATTCAGATGATAAAAAAGCAATAAAAATCATACTGTTCACTAGCGCGCCCAACATCCCAGTGGTATGCAATATTATTATTTCGCGTAATGTAACAATCACAGAGGTTTTGAGCAAGTAATTGAATCAAAATGATGTAAAAAAATCGATAGCTTCAATCTTTATTTTTCATATATAGTCGCCGCTGATACGGACACTTCAGACTGCTTGATGTATGAGTATCACATTAACTTTCATGCTTATATAACTGTTTAAAAATAGAAAGAAACCACCTTTATGAATACTCTTATTGTTTATACTCATCCCAATCCTGCTAGTTTTAATCATGCAATATTAGAAAATGTTAGTGCAGGATTAAAAAAGGCAGGGCATGAGGTACGAGTCAAAGATTTGTATAAAGATCATTTTGACCCCGTATTACATGCGGAAGATCTTGCAAATTTGCAGCAAGGGGATATTCCTGAACGTATAAAAAAGGAGCAAGAAGATCTGCTTTGGGCTGAGGGTTTGGTATTCATCTACCCTTTATGGTGGTTTGATCGTCCTGCTATGCTGAAAGGTTGGTTTGATTTAGTGTTGACAAATGGTCTGGCATTTGAGTATTCAGACAAAGGTGTGAGAGGGTTGTTAAAGCATAAAAAAGCACTGGTGATTATAACCGCAGGTGGCTCAAAACAATACTTTGTGGAGAGCGATGCTTTAGAGCTTATTCATCGTCCTGTCACTGATGGAACATTATCTTTTTGTGGTATTAATAATGTCAGTCATCGCATCTATTATGATGTTGCTAACCTTTCTGACGATGAGCGAATGGATATATTGGCTGAATCAGCCTCACTGGGTGAGTCTTTTGCTGATTAGAGGGGTTTTGTAAGCAATGCCTGAACTACTTCATTATAAAATCTACTCATCAGACAGTAGTACAAAAAATAAACCTCCACTTATTCTTTTACATGGCTTGCTTGGCTCTATGGATAATTGGCGCAGTCAAGCAAGGCGATTTTCTAAATCTAGAATGGTTATTACGGTCGATTTACGTAATCACGGGCATTCACCGCATCTTAAAGGAATGAGTTATAAAAATATGGCAATGGATATTGTTGCCATTTTAAACTACGAGAATTTAAGCAAGGTTGATTTGCTCGGACATTCGATGGGAGGCAAGGTCGCGATGTGGTTAGCACTGAACTTTCCTGACTTGGTTTCTCGTTTAATTGTTGTTGATATTGCTCCTAAAACTTATCCTCTTTGGCATCAAAAAATATTTTCGGCAATGATGAGACTACCTCTTGATACACTTAAGTCTCGCAAAGAAATAGATCAATATTTTGCAACATTAATTGAAGATGATACTGAGCGTACTTTTCTCTCTAAAAATTTACAACGTAAAAAAGAGGGCGGATATAAGTGGCGTTGTAATTTAAGTGAAATAGCAAAAGGCTATTTGAAAATTGCAGCATTTCCTCTTTCTAATGCTATTTTTACTAAGAAGGCTTGTTTTGTTCGTGGAGAGTGCTCCCATTATATAACAGATGCTGACTGTTCTTTAATCCAATCTATCTTTGTTCAGGCTGAAATTTGTACTATTTTAAAGGCAAGTCATCTTCCTCATATTGAGCAAGCCGATAATTTTTATCAGAAAATAATGGGGTTTTTAGAAGATTAAGACTAGTACTCCAACCACGTTATATTGACGGATTGCTGAGTCATAAAATTTTCAAAAAAACAATAAGGTACAAGTATACCTGCCAGTCATTTAAAATTATTGGTGTACTAGTGATAAAATGATAGATCAAAAAACTTCAGTTTTGTATGAATAGTGTTCATATTCCCTCGTATTAAAGAGAAAGGCTTGATTGTGTGTGTTAATCTATATTAGTATATTAATATATATTGAAAACAATATATTCTTATTAATAATATTTAAATTTAAATGCTAGGTAAAATATCATGAAATTACAGACAATCACATTTGCGGCATTAATTGCACTTTCTGGAACAGTTTCTGCGGAATGGTTTAACGGTTGGAATAATGGCAATGGAGCAGGTAATGCTGCGGCAAATAGTGCAGGTACTGCGCAAGGCAATGCAACAACAAAGGGGAACGCCTCTGGAAATGGTCAAGGTTGGGGGACTGGTAAGGGTGATGCAGACGGTGAAGTAGACTTCAGCATCAACTTCAAAGGTTCTGGAAAAACGGATATGGACACCAAAATGCAGGGTAATGGTGACATGAAAGCCGCAGGTGATGGAAAAGGTTCTGGAAATGGTGCAGGAAATGCAGCAGGGAATGGAACAGCTAACGCATCAGGTACTAATTTAAATAATGCTTCCGGGCAAAACTTCAATGGGAATGGTTTTGTTCCTGTAGTACCTCGTACAGCAGGTTTTGCTCCAGCAATGCCGGGGGCGACAATGAGTGCTGCGCAAATGAAGGCTGCTCTAATGGCTCAAATTAAGCAAGCCCAAGAAATGCTTAAGCGTATAGAAGCTCAAGAAGCTGCAACAACAAAATAATATAAATGTTTTGTTACTCATCAACTACGTTATATTGACAGATACAGCGAGTCAATATAACGTAGGTTGGAGTACTAGCTTTACCTAATTGAATAAAAAAGGCTCGCCATATGGTGAGCCTTATTTTATTCAAGTGCCTGTTTTAGTAGGTCATTCTGTCGGAAAAACAAACATTATACTTGGCTATAAAAATATTATGATAGATAATGTCGAGACATGAAGTTATCCACCTTATTTTAGGTGCTCCATTACGTTCATTATGATGGAACCCCTAAGGACTTTTGATAAATCATGTGTAAAGCTAAATTTAAAAGATATGTCTATCCCCCAACACTATCTTTTAAATAAACCCTGATAAGTTGATTAGAATGAAGCGCGGAAAAAACAATCGCTATTTTTCACGAAGTGAGGCGTAATAGTTACGCTAAATTGTGACGATTCTAGTGGAAAACATCGTCTGTTTTGGCAAGCTTAAAATAATTGAACTTAAATCAGGGTTTTTTAAAGATCATAATAAATAAAAATAAGAGAGTGTCAAAATGTTAGATCAACGCCTAGTACAACTATTGTTTTGTGGTGTGTGTTTAACCTTGTTCCCAAGTCATGCAGATTATAATCGCTTAGATCGATATGGGCATGAAGATATGCAGTCTCAAAGTGAGTCTGAATATCTTGAATTAATAGAAAATACGGGCAAAATTTGGTCTGGAGAAAAAACACTAAGCATGCTAGATGCATATACTGATTATCCGCGTGTTTACAGTGATGAAGCTCAGTCTGAGCCAGCCGTTATTCAATCTCAAAAGGTTTATCAGGGATTACAATATTCTATTGATTATTTACAAGAGAATAGAGTAGATCGAATGCTTAGTGTAAATGGTGTTAGTTTTCATCATAGTACGCTACTTCAGACGGCTAGATCTTTATTAAATTGGAATGAAGAACTTACGCCTCAAGCACTAAAAGATAATTTTTACCTAGTTGATTTACCAAGTGCTAATGCTACTAAGAGTAAGTTTACAGGGTATTATACTCCTATCATCAGTGCTCGCTTATATCCTGATGAGGAGTATCGTTACCCCATCTATCGTTCACCCATGTCGAGTCAGCGGCGTTTGTCTCGTACACAAATTACCGCAGGAGCTTTGGCTAATAAAGGTCTTGAAATAGCTTGGACAAATGATCCTTTAGGATTGTTTTATATACAAATTCAAGGTTCTGGTATTATAGAATTAGCAAATGGTGAGCGAAAATCATTAAAATTTGATGGGAGTAACGAAAGACCCTTTCGTAGTGTTGCAATGCACATGAAAAATCAAGGTCTATTACCTGCTAGTCCTAGTCGAGAAGCAATAAAGCAATGGTTTGAGAGCAACCCTAGTGAAATGGATAGTATGTTGAATATTAATCCACGTTATATTTATTTTACTTTACATGATGATGTTGTTAGAACAGCATCGGGTACTCCTATTATTGCAGGACATACCGTTGCAGTAGATACTGACTACATTCCTTTTGGATCCGTTATTCTTGCTGATGTACCGATTATCAATAGTAATGGTCAAAAAGTTGGGAGTGAGTGGCGGATACTATTTCCTCAAGACAGGGGGAATGCGATTAAAGGACCTGGTCGTATGGATATTTATACAGGTATAGGAGAGTCAGCACGAGAAACGGCAAATAGTTTGACAGGGTTTGGTAAGGCATTTTTGCTGTTGAATAAGCCACAGTATGATGGAGAGGTAACCGTTTCATTAAATAATGCACAAAACACTCCGCATATACCTGCGATATAACCAACTGACATAAATAATTAACTCAGCTTATAGCTGTACTATAATATAAAGAGTAATGTGTGGAATATCTCTAACATCTGACTCAGTGACTTCACTACGGCACAGTGAATAAGCTATTGATTCGTTGTGGGTTTAAAAATATCCGCTTACATTAAACCAATATCTTATCCCCCGTTATCTACATTGAAGTCACGGGTTCAGGTAATAGTTCTGTATCTGTCAATATAACGTGGTTAGAGTACTAGGGGCTAAGCGAGATATACATATCCTCTTTTTATGCAATCAAGCTGTAAAAGTAAAAGGTGAATAAAAATAATAGTGTGATCTAATGGGGCTTAATACCTGACACACAAGTATTGGGAGTTAGAAGATGAAACGTTTATTGTTTCAGGGCAGTTTAATCTTTTTAATCAGTAGTTTGTTGGCTGTCAATGCCAGCGCATCCATAGGAGATGTTTCTCAAGAGTCAAGCAATCTGGTTAATATTTTCGAGGTGGTTGTTGCGGGTATTATTGCTTCTGCCATTGTATTATCTCTTTTTGCCTTGTTTATAGGGAAGTGGTCGGGGAAAAAGCAAAATGATTCAATTAAGAAAATTTATCAAGAGATAGAGAAAGACAAGAAAAATGCAGAAAATCTCGTTGAAAAAGTGGCAAGTAATGCAGTAGAAACACAAAAAATGCTTCGGGAGCTTAAAAATAAAACATCTGCGATTACCTCAAAGCAACATCAAGCTTGGGTACAAGTTGAAGATATTGAGCAGATGGTTGAAGATGCGATTGATTGTAGTAGTGAGTTAAAGCAAACGACAGATGAGGTTAATCAGCGTATGGCTCAAATACAACACTACTGGGATGAGCAATTAAAAGAAACAGCCAATATTGTACATCAAGTGCAATCAACTCTTGAAGAAGGTTTAGCAAGAGTAGAGTCAGGTCTAGATGCTTTGAACGAAAAAGAAATTAAATCTCATACATTGGCTCAAAAAGTGATTGATCGTTATCATCAGCAATCAGAAGCTTTGTCAGAAAATGAGGAGCTATCTTCAAAAATTAAAGCAAACTTGGACAAAGCCTCTGAAGAGTCTCAAGACTTATTGGAACAGCTCAATATACAAAAAGAATCAGCTTCTGAATTATATCAAAAGTTTAGTGATGATATAGATGATTATGAATCACGACTCTATGATCGTTTTGATAACGTGTTTCAGGCTACTGATATTGCCCGTAAAGAATTGGATGCTCATGTGAATGAAAGTCGTTTGCATCTTGATAATCTAAGGCGATATGAAGAAGAGGGGCATAATATTAAGCTTCAAATACGTGATCATTTAGAGGTAATAAATAGTCAATCGATAGATCAACTTGCAACAACCTTAGAGAATACTCAACAGATGTTTTCAGCTTTGCAAAATGATGTTCAAGATGCCCAGTATGCGATAGATACTTTACGTAAAATAAAGAATCAAATATTAGATACTCCTGAAGAGCAGAGTGTAGATGATTCAAAAGAACACTTAGCGAGTAAAACAGATAAACCTGTTGAAAAGGAAGAAGAATTCCTTGCTATCAGTGGAGATAGTACGCTCATTCCTTTCTTTTCAAGAGGCAAATAAAAAAATGAGCCATCCTTGGCTCCCAATCAGTTTACTCCGTCAATAGGTGGGTAAAAATCCTTTACCCCTGATTGGCGTGCCCTAAATCACAGAGGAGGTATTTCACTTCTAAGTGATAAAGGACATCCGTCCTGTAAAAGCTAAGATAACGGCTAAGGTCTGATATAGAAAGTCAGACAGGCTAAACGGGTGTTGATTCGAGATAAAAAGACTGTTTAAAACTTAATAAAAGTCTTTTTAAATAAATTGCATAAAAGTTAAACCTAACGTATTGCTTTAAGTTTAATGTATTGTTTATTTCCGTCTATATATTATCTTTTAGCTTTCTGATTCGTAACCACTCAGCTCGGACTCTATTTTATCCGATTTCTACGTTAAAAGTACTCATTTATACTGATAAACTTCGCCCATTTGCCTTGAACTCGAACAAAATAGAGTACAGTCTAGGCAGTTACTCTGATTCTTGCTGTAATTCCCACATATTCCAATACACACCTTTTTTACTGAGTAGTTCTTTATGTGAACCTCTTTCAATAATTTGTCCCGCTTTAATGACCAGTATTATATGCGCATCAATAATTGTTGAAAGACGGTGTGCGATAACAAGGGTGGTGGTCGTTTCAGAAATTTTGCGTAATGTTTGTTGGATTGCTTGCTCTGTTGCGGTGTCTAAAGAGGAGGTTGCCTCATCAAAAATTAAGATAGCAGGTTTCTTTAAAATTGCACGCGCAATTGCTATACGTTGCTTTTCACCGCCCGATAACTTTAAACCGCGTTCTCCAACAATAGTATCCCAAGCGTTTGGAAGGTTTTCTATAAAGTCAAAGATATGCGCCATCTTTGCTGCCTGAATCACCTCTTCTTTGCTTGCGTCCAAGTTTCCATAATGAATGTTGTAATAAATACTGTCGTTGAATAAGACAGTATCCTGAGGGACAACGCCGATTGCTTTACGTAAGCTTTGCTGTTTTACTGTCTTGATATTCTGACCATCAATAATAATTTCTCCTTGATTTACATCATAGAAGCGAAATATCAAACGTGATAGGGTCGACTTTCCTGCACCGCTATGACCTACCACCGCCACAGTGTGTCCCGCAGGAATGGAAAAATTAATATCAGATAGTATTTGTCGCTCAGCTTGGTAAGCAAAATCAACGTGCTTAAATTCAAGTTCTCCCTTTTTAATCACCAGATCTTTTGCATTTACTTGGTCGATAATCTCAGGTTTGCGACGCAATAATTTAAAGACAAGATCCATATCAGCCAAGGTATATTTGATTTGTCGATAAATAATCCCTAGGGTATTGAGCGGGATAAATAATTGCAACATAAAAGCATTGACCATCACAAAATCACCAATCGTCATATTTTTATCGATCACACCCTGAGCGGCAAAAAACATAATAATGGTCACACCAATACCGATAATGGCACTCTGCCCAAAGTTTAATAAGGACATCGTGGCTTGGCTTTTAACGGCGACATCTTCCCATTTTTTTAGGGTGTCATCATAACGCTGAAGCTCTAAAGGCTCATTGGTGAAGTATTTGACGGTTTCATAATTAATAAGACTATCGAAGGCATGTGTATTTGATTCAGAGTCGTAGCGATTCATTGCATGACGGTAATCCATGCGCCATTCGGTCACCATCAAGGTGAAGACGATGTAAATGATAATCGTGCCAAAGGTAATGAGAGTAAAAATAATGTTGTATTGGCTTAATAAAATAATTGCGACAAGGGTAAACTCAACAGCAACAGGAATAATGCTGAACACCATAAAGTTCATAATAGAACCAACCGAGCGTGTACCACGTTCTAAGTCACGGCTGATAGCACCTGTTTTTCGCTCTAAATGGAAACGTAAGGAGAGTTGATGTAAATGTGCTAATACTTGGTTGGAAAGTTGTCGCATTGCATGAAAGCGGACACGCGCAAAAACAGTATCGCGCAATTCACTAAACAAAGAGCTACTTAAACGGAACGCACCGTAAGCAAGCAATAAAGAAACAGGCAGCACTAAAGCTTGTGTAGTAGGGTGGCTAAAATTATCAACAATCTCTTTTAATACTAGAGGTATGGCAACATTCGCCCATTTAGCGAGGATAAGACAGGCAAGGGCAAATAGAGCACGTCCTTTATAGGCTTTAAGGTAGCCAAAAACACGCTTCATATTATGCCAATCTTGACGGTTTTCATGAACTTCATCGCTATCACGAAAATGTATCAATGTATTACCCCGACGAATAAATATATAAAACCAGCATCATAAGTAGCAAAACAAAATAAATCTAATATTTACTTGTTTGTTTTTTAATCTAGAGAGTTATTCGCAGTAATTACCGTTCACTGTACCAGCGTCTTATCGTAATTCTATTTACTTCTACGTCAAGATTATTGGATGATAGATCTAATTATAAAAACAATAGTATTTACTCATGAAAAAAATAGCACTGGTAATTGCCGATCTTGACCTCGGTGGCGGACAGCGTGTTGCGGTTAACTTAGCCGAAGCACTGGCTAAAGATAATGAGGTGAATATGATTATCTTTGGTGATGATAATATTCACTACCAGCCTGCTGGAAAAGTCGTGCATCTACATTGCCCTGAGAAGAGCAGTCTGCTGGGAAAAGTAATAAATGTGTTTAAACGAGCTTATACGTTACGCCAACATTTTCAGCAACAACAGTATGATCATATCTTTAGTTTTATGGAGACGGCTAATTTCCCTACGGCGATGGCAAGCAAGGAGTCGGTGCTTTCTGTGCATTGCAATCCGCGCAAATTGTTATCCTTTTTTGAAAAACTATTACTACGTCTAAGCTATCATCGCGCTAAAAAAGTCATTGCGGTATCTGATGATGTTGCTGATATTCTTCGAGAAGATTTTGGCTTAAAGCAAGTATCACGCATCTATAATCCTGTTGATTTATCCTCTATCGCCAAGCAAAGCGCAATACCTTATCAACATAATAAAGCTTATATTGTTGCATTAGGGCGGCTAAATGAAGTAAAACGCTTTGATCTGCTAATAAAAGCCTATGCACAATCAAAAACACAACAAACATGTGATTTAATTATTGTTGGCGAAGGCGAAATGCGAGCCTCATTAGAGCAGCAGATTAAGCAGTTAAAACTCCAAGAGAAAGTACATTTGGTCGGTGTACAGATGAACCCTTACCCTTATCTATCAGGTGCTAAATTCCTATGCTTATCTAGCCGTACCGAGGCTTTCCCGATGGTCTTAGTGGAAGCTCTCGCCTCAAAATGTCCTGTTATTGCAACGGATTGTCCGACGGGACCGCGTGAAATTATCATTCAGGGAGAAAATGGATTATTGGTTGAAAATGAAAATGCCATAGCAATGACAGAGGCTATTGATACATTATATTTTGATGATGCTTTACAAGAAAAAATGCGTAGTAAGGCGTTATCATCAATCAAACATTTATCAGGTGATGAGATTGTCAAACAATGGTTGGTCTTATAACTGGATAATAAATTAGCCTGTAGACTGACATTTCTGCGACTTATGATATTTTAGCATGAGTCGCATAAGTTCGCTCAATATACGCGTCAACAATCGCCTGAAAATCAACCGCTATTTGATCACCTTTTAGTGTCACGGTTTTAACACCATCTTCATATACTGGTGCAACAGGCTTCTCGCCTGTTCCAGGTAGACTAATACCAATGTTTGCATGTTTACTTTCACCAGGACCATTCACGACACAACCCATTACCGCTACCGACATTTCTTCAACACCACGATATTGCTTCTTCCATACTGGCATTTGATTGCGAAGATACGACTGAATATCCTCGGCTAAATGCTGGAAATAATCACTGCTTGTACGTCCACAACCTGGGCAGGCAATCACTTGTGGCGTAAACGATCTTAAACCCAATGTTTGCAATATTTCTTGCCCTACTATAACTTCTTTCTCACGTGGTGCACCAGGTTCTGGGGTGAGCGATATACGAATCGTATCGCCAATACCTTCTTGTAATAACACCGATAGTGCCGCCGTTGAAGACACTATTCCTTTGCTCCCCATACCTGCTTCTGTCAGCCCTAAATGCAAGGGATAATCACATAGTTTTGATAAATCTCGATAGGTGCGAATCAAGTCTTGTACACCACTTAATTTACAAGAGATGATGATTTTATTATGCGCCAAGCCATACTCTTCTGCTTTTTTCGCACTGGATAAAGCTGACTCAATAAGCGCATCGTGCTGAACATCAGCAATTTCTCTCGGCTCATCAAGCTGTGCATTTTCATCTAAATGACGCGCGAGCAATTCTTGATCTAATGATCCCCAATTCACCCCTATTCTTACAGGCTTATCGTATTTAATGGCGAATTCAATCATCTGCGAAAACTGCTCGTCACGACGCTTACCACGCCCAACATTTCCAGGGTTAATACGATATTTTGCCAATGCTGCGGCACACTCTGGTACTGCCGTTAGTAATTTATGACCGTTAAAATGAAAATCACCAATCATCGGCACATCACACCCCATTTTATCCAAACGCTGACGTATTTCGGGCACAGCCTCCGCCGCCTCGATGGTATTCACCGTAATGCGTACCAGCTCTGAACCTGCCTTAGCTAACTCCGATATTTGTTGCACTGTACGCACGACATCGACTGTATCGGTATTCGTCATTGACTGAACGACAATTGGCGCATCACCACCGACTGTAATATGACCAACTTGAACCGAAACCGTTTGATGACGAGAAATGAATGACATAAAGTGATCCTTTATTAGATTTACTGTGATTACTCTCTTATTTCTGTAGCAGCAATAGATTATGCTTGATAGTAATTATTTATGAATATATTTTAACAGAGAGGCTATAGTTTAGTTTTTAAAATTTGATATATCCTGACCGCTACAGGTTCTAAAAACAAAGCATCATATTGACTAGAAAGCTGATTATAAAACGGCTCTCTATTGACTGGAGAAACCGACAATATATCAGCCGTACGGCTCAAACGTCTTGTATCCCTATTCTTAACCGCGATCCTAAAGGCATCATAGTTTGCATCAATATCATCTAGTAAGCTCATCCTCACTTGATAAGGAGGAATATGTTGCCTTTGATTTTCAGGTGATAATTGTGCAGAAATAGTGCTAATTTGCATGCTAAGACGACGACTATTATTAAACAGTGAACCGTACTCTTGTTGCAGTTTGTTTTTAAACAGAGGGAGTTTATTCCTATTTCTTTCGATAAGTAAAATCAACTGTTCAAGATGAGCACCATCACCTTGATAGATTTCACTCTTTAATACATCATAATTGCTACCAAGATAATGCTTAATTTTATTAATGTTACGTTTATAAGCAGCTTTAGAAATAGTATTCGAAACCGCAGCGACAGGAGCAAGAACCTCCATTCCTCTAGGTACATGACCCGCCCCCATATTGCATGCACTCATAAACAATAAACTTGCGAGTACTATTATCAGTACTCTATATTTATGCTCCACCACACTTATCCCTATACTATTTTTTAAGATTTAAAGTTTGCACCATTTATTAGGATTATACATTAAAGCCATGAAGTTACATCAAACACGTTTTAGTACACAAACATCAGGACGTAGTACCTACAATATTACCCATGATATTGAACAAATTATCGCAGAAAGTGGGATTAAAACGGGCTTATGCCATGTATTTATTCATCACACTAGCGCCTCTTTGATCATTACCGAAAATGCAGATCCTGATGTGCGTAAAGATTTAGAAACTATTTTCTCCCGTTTAGCACCTGATGGCGATCCTGAGTACTATCATACACTTGAAGGTATCGATGATATGTCAGGGCACGTGCGTAGTGTACTTACACAAACAGAATTAACCCTACCTGTTAGCCAGTACCGTTCGGGGTTAGGTACATGGCAGGGAGTATTTTTATGGGAGCATCGAATGGGTTCTTTTAAAAGAGATATTACTGTCACAATTACTGGCGTTTAATTGCTTCGCTGATATTTAAAAAAGCGAGTGTGTAAGAGCTGTTATAAAGCATAAATAATCATGTCGGATGATGTATGTAACTTGTCCGACATCTAATATTTTTTTATCTAGCTCTTTAAACGATACCCTGTCTTAAACATCCAAGCGACAATCGCTAAACAGATGGCTAAAAAGAGCAAAATCATTGCTAAGCTCATCCCTACACTCACATCTGATATCCCAAAAAAGCTCCAGCGAAAACCACTGATTAAATATACAACTGGGTTAAACAAGGTAACTTTCTGCCAAAATGCAGGCAACATATCGACTGAGTAGAAGCTTCCCCCTAGAAATACTAAAGGCGTAATGACTAATAAGGGAATAAGCTGTAATTTTTCAAAATTATCTGCCCACAAGCCAATAATAAAACCAAATAAACTAAAAGAGATACAGGTTAAAATTAAAAAGGATATCATCCAGACAGGATGTAGTATTTGCAAATCAACAAAGAACCCTGATGTGGCCAGAATAATACCACCGATAATAAAGGATTTTGTTGCGGCTGCTCCGACATAGCCTAGTAATATCTCAAAATGAGACAAAGGTGCGGACATTACCTCATAAATCGTTCCTGAAAATTTAGGAAAGAAGATGCCAAATGAGGCATTGGCGATACTTTGTGTTAATAGCGTCAACATCACTAAGCCAGGTACGATAAACGAGCCATACGGCACACCATCAATACTTTGCATTCGTGAGCCAATGGCTGAACCAAACACGATAAAGTAGAGTGAGGTAGACAAAACAGGCGAGGCGATACTTTGGAAGATGGTATTCCATGTACGCATCATTTCGTGTTGATAAATAACCTTTACTGCTTGTATATTCATGCACTCTCCTTCACTAAATTCACAAAGATATCTTCTAGTGAGCTTTGTTTTGTTTGTATGTCTTTTAGCTCTAATTCTGAGTTATTAATTGCTTTCATTAAGGTTGTGATACCTGTGCGTTCACCGCGTGTATCGTAGCGATAGCTAAGAAACAGTCCATTATTAGACAAGCTTAAATCATATGATGTTAATGACTCAGGGATGGATGATATTGATTTTTTAAGCTCAATAATCAACTGTTTTTGTCCCATTTTTTGCATCAGATCTTTTTTCTCTTCGATTAACAAGAGTTTACCGCCACTAATCACTCCTACTCTATCAGCAATTTCTTCTGCTTCTTCAATATAGTGTGTGGTTAAGATAATGGTGACACCTGACTTGCGTAGACGGTCAATAATTTTCCACATATCTTTACGTAGTTCAACGTCTACTCCAGCGGTTGGTTCGTCTAAAAATAAAATACGTGGCTCATGCGATAAAGCTTTGCCGATTAGCACTCTGCGCTTCATGCCACCTGATAAAGCTCTTAGCTCATTGTCTTTTTTATCAAAGAGTGAAAGGTCTTTTAGAAGTTGTTCGATATAGCCTTTATTTGGCTTTTTACCAAAGAGACCACGGCTAAAACTAAGTGTCTCAAAGACTTTATCAAACGCCGCGATGCTTAATTCTTGAGGCACTAAACCAATGCGCGAGCGCGTTTCTCGGTAGTTTTTAATAATATCAAAACCATCTACGGTGATTTTTCCTGAAGAAGGTGAAACCAATCCACAAATTGTTGATATTAAGGTTGTTTTTCCCGCGCCATTTGGTCCTAGTAATGCCAGTATCTCGCCTTCTTTGATGTCTAAATTGATATTTTTTAACGCTTCATGCCCGGTGTTATAGGTTTTGCAGAGATTTTTTATTGATATGATATTTTTCATAGAAACCAACTTAAATAGCTATCAAGGTGTAAAGACTTCATTCAGGAAAGAAGGCTGATTTTAGCTCTTGTAAAGAATTCTTAAAGGTATCATAAGACTCAGATGCCACCTCTTTTGCCGTTACTCCAGAGTCTGGCAGTGGCTTTTTATAGCCACTACATGCCGTTAGGGAAAATATGCTGATAAATGCTAAAATTTTAATAAATTGATTCATTTTATAGTGCCTGTTTTTTTCGTTGATGTATTTTACGCTGTTTTGTCTTGTTTCGATAATAGATAAATACCCAAGATAATGAATCCCATGCCCAATAGGTAAATAAATGAAAATGGCTCACCTAAAATACTCACTGCAGCAATTAATGTCACCATTGGTCCACTACTATTGCTGATACTCGTTTTAGCAGGGCCGATTCTGGCAATTGCTTCACTGATCATAAAACTAGGAATCACAGTACAGGGAACGGCGATAATCGCAATTATCACATACACCTCGGTACTTACCATCAAATGACTTATATCTCCCGTGATAAAGAAATGGGCAAAGATAAAAACGGAGGAG
>JALVDG010000053.1 GCA_027009095.1 Thiotrichaceae bacterium | reverse complement strand
TACCCTAACACGCTTGCCAGAAGCCATTGCCAATATGTCAGAGCCAATGTTTGGACAAGATGCCATCGGCTTTTATCTACTCTCCGAGCAAGTCGCAAAAGACGTTAAAGTCGTGCAATCAGGGCAGGGCGCAGACGAAGTTTTTGGCGGCTACTTCTGGTATAACAAAATGCACCAAGCCAAAGGCGAACCACTGGAACGCTTCCGTCAATTCTATTTTGATCGTGATCATGACGAAATGGCAGAAATGTTAATGCCAGATTATATTGGACGAGACTACACCGCAGAAACAATGAAAGCCCTATTAGAGCAACCTCAAGCAGACCAATACATCGATCAAGTATTACGCGCAGATGTCACCACACTTATTGTTGATGACCCTGTAAAGCGTGTCGATAATATGACCATGGCATGGGGCTTAGAAGCGCGTGTTCCCTTTTTAGATCATGAATTAGTCGAGTTAGCCGCGAAAATGCCACCGCATATGAAACTGCAAGATGGTGGCAAATATGTACTGAAGAAAATCTCACGAGGACTTATTCCTGATAGTGTGATAGATCGTAAAAAAGGCTACTTTCCCGTGCCTGCACTAAAATTTGTACGTGGAGAATTTCTAGACTTTATGCGTGATATTTTAAACTCACAAGCCTGTCGAGAACGTGGCTTATATCAACGCCCTTATGTCGAAAAATTACTAGAAAAACCAGAAGACTACTTAACCCGAATTCAAGGTAGCAAACTCTGGCATATGGCACTATTAGAGCATTGGTTACAGACTAATAAACTTTAGAATGTTGTCGCAATACAACAGAGGCTTCTAAAAAAATAATGCTTAAAATAAATAAAAACAGCTATCTATTCATATTAAGCACTATTTTCTTTCTCTTCGCAGGGTGGTTGGCGATAGCACCGTTAGATCGTCATGATTGGTTACTAGAGAATGTGCTGACGGTTATTTTTATTATTGCACTGATGCTAAGTTACCGCTCTTTTTCTTTGTCTGCGACCTCCTATACCTTTATTTTCCTATTCTTGCTACTCCATGAAACAGGTGCGCATTTTACCTATGCTAAAGTACCGTATAACACTTTTTTTCTTGAGATATTTGGCTTTGATCTAGACGCATTATTAGGCTTTGAACGTAATCAATTTGATCGTTTAGTGCATTTTCTTTATGGAGTCTTGTTGGTCTATCCTATTTATGAGATTTTTAAAAAATACACTCAACTTAAACATTTTTGGCGTTGGTTTACAGCGGTAAATTTAATCATGACCACCTCAATGATTTTTGAGTTATTTGAATGGGCAGCGGCAGAGTTCTTTGGGGGAGATCTCGGAATTGCTTATTTAGGTACACAAGGCGATGTATGGGATGCACATAAAGATATGGCATTGGCCAGTTTAGGTGCGCTTATTACGATGTTTATTTCTTTTCGACTCACATCTAAAAAATAAAACAATCCTTCAACTGGTCGCTATTTTACGATCAATTAGCGGGGTAGTTCAGCAGAATTTTTCTTTTTATCCTATAGTTACTTCCAAGCATATTTAAGCAGAGAACGTGAATTATTAACAAAATAGATATTAATATCACTGTATTATCCGTTTAGCTTAGGGAGGGGCATGGAATAAATTCGACAACGATAAGGTAAGTTAGCATGTCAACGTTATTCCATGCACGTTCCTTTAGAGTGTTCACAATGGCGTGGGAGCAGCCGATATGGAAATAACATTTTATGGGGTACGGGGGTCTATACCGACATCGAGTGACAAAACAATAAAGTATGGTGGTCACACCCCCTGTCTTTTTGCTGAAGTGGATAATAAAATTTTAATTTTTGATGCGGGTACAGGCATCCGTAAATTAGGTAGTAAGCTTTTTAACGATAAGCGAGATATCTACCTTTTTTTTAGCCATTATCATTGGGATCATATTCAAGGTTTCCCTTTTTTTAAACCTGCCTATCAATGTGGACGTAAAATTTATCTACTATCTGCTTACCTTCCCGCTAAAAATGAGAAAGCTGTTTTAGATCAAATGGTCGATCCACATTTTCCTGTTCCTGGTGATCAAATTCAGGCAAAAGTTCGTGTTATGCCAATGGATAATAATCGTTTAACTTTGGGAGAAATAAAAATAAGCACCTGCGCCTTAAATCATTCGGGTGGAGGCACAGCTTATAAAGTAAAAACAGAGCAAGGAAGCTTTGCCTATGTGACTGATAATGAGTTGCATCCACCTGGAGAAGTAACAACAGAATGGAGTGAGTGGGTTGATTTTTTGCAAGGTATCGATTTATTAATACATGATGCTATGTACCTCGATAAAGAACTTAAGCATATTCATGGCTGGGGGCATTCTTTGGTATCACAGGTTTTGCAGTTAGCCAAAGAAGCAAAAGTAGCCAATGTAGTGTTGTTTCACCACGACCCAGATCGGACAGATAATCAGCTTGATAATATTTTATTAGATAGCAAAAAATGGATGGCAGAGAATTATTCAGATTGTAAGGTAACACTAGCTAAGGAGGGCGATGTATACCAAATTTTAGAGTCAGGCGTAAAACTTAAACTAAACCTGAATCAGTGACTTCACTACAGCACAGTGAATCAATATCTTGTCCCCTGTTATCCGCATAGAAGTCACAGATTCAGCTTAGACTGAAAATGGGTATTTTATAATCTTTTGATTTCTACCCATTAAAAAAACAGAATGCCCGTAGAGGCGACATAATAACGATATATCCTAAACGACCTAATTTATTAGGGAGCATAGGAATGCTAGGAGAGAATATTAATGAACCGAAAAAATCATGCTTTGGTTTTTTTAGCCAAGAACTATCACCCTTTTACCCGCTTTACATTCGATATGCTTAAAGGTGCTAGCGATGCGCTACGTATTTTTGAGATCAAAGGCGGAGAAACCTTTCGTATACAGCCTATTAGCGATAAAGATTCGCTCTTTGTTATTGAGGGCTCAGCCTATTTTCTAGAAAAATCAAGCGATAAAATATCTGTAGATGCTTCGCAAATAGATGCTCAACCCATTTTATTTAATAATTCCGTCACGGTTAGTACCGATAGCAGTGCGACGGTTTGTCATGTTGATGGCTCATTGATTGATGACTATTTATCGTTAAAAGATTTCTCTGATTCTGCTGAAAGTGGCAATCCTTTAATTGAGCGTTTAATGTTTTTAAAGTCAACTAAAGTATTTCGTTTATTGCCAGTTAGTGTCGTGGAAGAAGCAGCTAAACGTTGTGAGGAAGTGCGAGTTAAAAAAGGTGATGAAATTATCAAACAAGACTCACGCGCCGATGAGTTCTTTATTTTGCTAGAGGGTGAGGCAGAAGTTTGGCGCGAGGAACTGGATGATGATGAGCCTCAAATGGTAGCACTACTCGGGCGTGGTGATACCTTTGGTGAAGAAGCGTTGATTACTGGTGGGGCGCGTAATGCATCTATTATCATGACGACAAATGGCACTTTATTAAAGTTATCAAAAGAAGACTTTGATGAGTTGGTCTCAACACCTGTCTTGCGTTCAGTTAGCCCCGAAGTAGCTCATACAATGGTTGAAAATGGTGTGCAAATTATTGATGTGCGTTACGAAGAAGAGTATGAGGAGAACTTTATTCCTGGCTCGGTATTAATCCCATTGCCTGATTTACGTAGTCACATAGCAGGGCTTGATAAAAGTAAAGAATATTTAGTGTTATGTGCAGCGGGTTTACGTGCAGCGGCAGCAGCGTTATTACTACGTCAACAAGATATAAATGCCGTTGTGATAGAGGGCGGCATAAAAGCATGGCCATTTGATACCGCAAAAACAATGGATTTAGATTTAATTATGTTTGATTTTTGTCCTTTTGCTCAGCGCGGGGCTATCTCTTTAAAACATAATGATATACCACATAAATTAACCTATCTTGATCCTGATAATTTGCCTGATTGGTTTAATGAAGTATCACCTTTTGGAAAAGTACCCATTTTACGAGTCGATGGTAAAACAACTATTTTTGAATCATCCGTTATTAATGAGCTTATAGCCTCTATTTCTAATAAAAAAATGCTGCCTTCTGATCCTATTGAGCGTAGTTTATGCCGTAGTTGGATCGAATTTGGTTCGACAATGCTAGGGCAACTAACAGGTATGATTTCGGCTAGTGATGAAGCTGCCTATGAAAAAATACACTCTAGCTTTTTAGAAAATTTACAGCGTTTAGAAGAGCAGATGAAAAATCGTGGTCCTTATTTTGCGGGTGATTTATTTACTTTAGTTGATTCAACCTATGCGCCTCTATTTATGCGTATGTTTTATTTAAATGACCGTGTAGATTTATATTCAGAAGACGATTATCCAAAAACAATGGCATGGGCGAAACATTTGCTTACACTAGACTCGGTGAAAAACTCCGTTCCACGTTCTTTCGATGATATTTATCATCAGTTTATACAACGACGTGGAGCAAAAGGATATTTGTTTAATCAAATGAAAGCAGTTGCGTAAAACTACTCAGCATAATCAGTAACTGCTTAGGTTGTGCTCTATTTTGTTCGATTTTAAAGTAAAGGGGCGAAGTTTATGCGTATAAATGAGCACTTTATAACGCAGAAATAGGGCAAAAGAGAGTACAAGCTGAGTGGTTACGCAGTCGTAACTTCTCATAATCCACAGGCAAATATAGCATTTTCATTCTACACTACTATCCATGAGTTCAAACAAACCTAATTTTCCATCTATCCCCGAAGATGAGCGTACCCCGCTCATTGATATGCTGCTTGAATTTATTCAGTGGCAAGCGCAACGTATTAGCGATTTGGAAGATGAAATTCAGGATCTTAAATCAATTTTCTTGAATGC
>JALVDG010000052.1 GCA_027009095.1 Thiotrichaceae bacterium | reverse complement strand
GCTATCTATTAAAAGTACTTTTTGCTAGGAAAATGCAACTACTTGATTGTTAAATTTATTTTAATGCGATTGCCCTAACTTATAGTCCTTATAAATCAATGATTAATGTGTTTTTCAGGGCTGACTACTTAAATACAACAGGCATAAAAAAAGCTGGAAAAACCAGCTTCTTAAAAATAGTCAACAAGAAATACTATGATGCTTCAGGACGATCAACTAACTCAACATAAGCCATTGGAGCATTATCACCAGCTCGGTATCCACACTTTATAATACGCAAATAACCACCTGGGCGCTCAGAATAACGAGGACCTAACTCATTAAAAAGCTTCCCAACCATTTCCTTATCACGTAAGCGTGCAAATACAATACGTCTATTATGCACAGAATCTACCTTAGCACGTGTGACTAAAGGTTCAGCAACCCTTCTTAGCTCCTTTGCTTTAGCAACAGTTGTTTTTATCGCCTCATAACGAAATAAAGCATTTGATAAACTTTGTAATGTAGCTTTACGATGACTACTATTTCTACTTAGTTGACGACCAGTCTTACGATGACGCATTTTAAAATCCTATTATAACTATATTAGCCAACTCGGGCATCATTACTTTCAGCCACAGCTGGTGGCCAGTTTTCTAATCTCGAACCTAAAGTCAATCCATGAGAAGCAAGGACATCCTTAATCTCTGTAAGTGACTTCTTACCTAAATTAGGTGTTTTCAACAACTCACTTTCAGTTTTTTGAACAAGATCACCAATATAGTAAACCTGCTCCGCCTTAAGACAGTTCGCAGAACGCACTGTTAACTCAAGATCATCAACAGGACGCAATAATATTGGATCAATTTCTGGCTCTGGTTCTGGTTCTGGTACCGCTTCTATAATTGTCAGATCAAAGAAAACAGCAAGCTGTTCATGCAAAATAGTTGCTGCATTACTAATCGTCTCTTCTGGGTCAACAGAGCCATCTGTCTGCAACTCAATGATTAGCTTATCCATATCCGCACGTTGCTCATAACGAGCACTATCAACTTCATAGGCTACACGAACAATTGGACTAAAACTAGCATCGATCTCGAGAGTACCTAAAGGTAATTCAGGCGAATCAGGACCTCGACGAGCAGTCACAGGCTGATAACCTCGACCACGAACAACTTTCAACGTCATATCAAATTCAATATCTGATGTTAACGTTGCAATAATATGATCTGGATCTACAATTTCAGTATCATGATCCAATTGAATATCCGCAGCAGTCACAACACAAGGCCCCTGCTTACGTAAATCCAAAGTTACTTCTTCTTTCTCATTTAAACGAACAGCTAATTTTTTCAAATTAAGCAGTATATCAACGATATCTTCCTTAACACCAGGAAGAGTCGAATATTCGTGAGTTACACCTTTAATTTGGACTTCAGTTACCGAACATCCAGATATAGATGACAGTAAAATACGACGCAACGCATTACCAAGTGTATGTCCAAAACCACGTTCAAGAGGCTCTAGAGTGATTCTAGAGGTATTATTCCCTAAATCTTTAACTTGAATATTACGAGGCTTTAACAAGTCGGTTGACTTTGACGGCATCTTAATTCCTCAAACTATATGGAAAGAAGAAAAATATCTCTTCTTTCCATATTATTTACTTCGAATAGAGTTCAACGATTAGTGATTCATTGATTTCAGCTGGCAAGCCATCACGATCAGGTACAGACTTAAATGTAGCTTCCAGTTTTTTGGGATCAACTTCCATCCATTCTGGAAAACCTAATTGTTCAGCGACTGACATTGCATCTTGTATACGCGTTTGTTTCTTTGCTTTTTCACGCACAGAAACCACATCACCTTCTGATACTTGGAAAGATGCGATATTTACTACCTTACCATTTACCATAATAGCTTTATGACTTACAAGCTGACGGGCTTCAGATCTTGTCGATGCATACCCCATGCGGTAGACGACATTATCCAAACGACACTCTAAAAGTTGCAATAAGTTCTCACCCGTTGCTCCCTTCATAGAAGCAGCTTTTTTGAAATAGTTTCTAAACTGCTTCTCTAGAACACCATAAGTACGACGAACTTTTTGCTTCTCTCTTAACTGTAAACCGTAATCGGAAATCCTAGTACGACGTTCACCATGAACGCCAGGAATTTTTTCTAGATTACACTTATTTTCAAGTGAACGTCCACGCCCTTTAAGATAAAGGTCTGTACCTTCACGACGCATCAATTTACACTTAGGTCCAATATATCTGGCCATTATTATCTCCTAATTACTGTCTCTATACGCGACGCTTTTTAGGCGGACGACATCCATTATGAGGAATTGGCGTTACATCAACAATATTAGCAATTTTATAACCAATATTATTTAATGCACGAACAGCAGACTCTCGCCCTGGACCTGGACCTTTCACATGAACATCTAAATTCTTTAGACCAAACTCTTTCGCTGCTTCACCAGCTCTCTCTGCGGCTACCTGTGCTGCAAATGGAGTACTTTTACGAGACCCACGAAAACCTGACCCACCAGCTGTTGCCCAAGATAAAGCATTGCCTTGACGATCTGTGATAGTCACAATAGTATTATTAAATGATGCATGTACATGTGCGATACCATCACTTATAGACTTTTTAACTTTTTTACGTGTCTTAGTGGCTTTAGCCATCTTTAATCACCTATACCTATTACTTACGGATTGGTTTACGCGGACCTTTTCGCGTGCGCGCGTTGGTCTTAGTTCTTTGACCACGCAGTGGTAAACCACGGCGATGACGTATTCCACGATAACAACCAAGATCCATCAAACGTTTTATATTCATAGAAACTTCACGACGTAGATCACCTTCTACCATGAATTTTCCAACTTCATTACGAACACGCTCGATTTCTGCCTCACTAAAATCGCGAATTTTTACATCTTTTGCAACACCTGCAGCTTCACAAATATCTGCCGCACGTGAACGACCAATGCCGTAAATTGCAGTTAAGGCAATAACTGCATGTTTATTTACAGGAATGTTAATACCCGCTATACGCGCCATTAATCAATCTCCAGTCTGCCGTGAAAAGCGGGCATGCTACCCGATATCTCAGCGTTAATCAACACAGACCTAAGAAAAATCGGAATTAAATTAAAACCAATAAAACTTAGGTCTAACCCCTCATCCTTGTCTTTGTTTATGACGTGGATCAGAACAAATAATGCGTACAACACCTTTACGTTTTACAACTCGACAGTTACGACACATTTTTTTTACAGAAGCACGAACCTTCATAGCTAACTCTCCAAAATTTAAGTCTATCAGCGCGTCGCTCGAGGCTTCTTCCCACCAGATTTTTTGAAGTTGGCTTTTTTCATTAACCCTTCATACTGATGAGACATCATCAACGCTTGCACCTGCGCCAAGAAGTCCATAACAACAACAACAATAATCAATAACGATGTACCACCAAAGTAAAATGGTACATTCCAACCATAAATTAAAAACTCAGGCAACAAACAGACAAGCGTGATATATATTGCACCTACTGCTGTTAAACGAGTCATTACGCCATCTATATATTTAGCGGTTTCTCTACCTGGACGAATTCCCGGTATGAAGGCACCTGATTTTTTTAAGTTATCAGCTGTTTCACGTGAATTAAACACCATCGCAGTATAGAAGAAAGTAAAGAAAATAATTGCTAAGGCATAAAACATAATATAAAGCGGCTGACCTGGCTGTAACTTAGTTACAATTGCCTGCATCCACTCCATCCCTTCTGCTTTAGAAAACCATTGCCCTAAGGTTGAGGGAAACAAAATAATACTTGACGCAAATATAGGAGGAATAACACCCGCCATGTTTAGCTTTAAAGGCAAGTGACTCGATTGCCCCATTGCCATCCTCCGCCCTTGTTGTCTATTAGCATAATTAACAGTAATACGTCTCTGACCACGCTCTACAAATACGACAAATGCCGTAACTAATATCGCCATTGCCAATAAAACAATAACAAATGCTGGACGCAATTCGCCATTTCTTGCTAACTCTAATGTCCCCCCAATTGCAGCAGGTAGACCTGCGACAATACCCGCAAAGATAATCAAAGAGATACCATTACCAATTCCACGCTCAGTAATTTGCTCACCAAGCCACATCAAAAACAAAGTACCAGTCACAAGAGAGATAACGGTTGTAATAACAAAACCCATTCCTGGATTTAAAGCAATCGTCTGACCACCACCTAGGTCTTGACCACCCAAAGCAATTGCAATACCTACACTTTGAAATAGAGCCAAACCAACAGTACCATAACGAGTATACTGGGTAATCTTTCGCTTACCTGACTCACCTTCTTTCTTTAATTGCTCTAAACTAGGAACAACATGTGTCATTAGCTGAACAATAATAGATGCAGAAATATAAGGCATTATCCCTAAAGCGAATAGACTAAGGCGCTGTAAAGCACCTCCAGAGAACATATTGAAAACACCCAATATTGTTCCACTGTTTTGATCAAAGAATTGCTGCATAGCAACGGGATTCACACCTGGAATAGGAATGAATGTACCAATTCTATAAACTATCAAAGCGAAAAAAACAAAGGCAAGCCTTTGTTTAATTTCCGCTACATTGCCCATACCACCGAGCATACCTGCTGTTTTATTTTGAGCCACTTCGAGTATCCTTTTTTATTATTCTTCTATCTTGCCTCCAGCAGCCTCGATAGCTTCTTTAGCTCCCTTAGTTGCTCGAATACCTTTTAATGTAATTGCCTTATCTATTTCACCAGATAAAATCACTTTAGCAAACTTGATATTCTTACTAATAACATTAGAATTTTTCAATGTTTCTAAACTAACTACATCGCTACCAGCTAAGCATAATTCATTTAATCGTACTTCTGCTGTTACTAAACTTTTTCTTGAGTTAAAGCCAACTTTAGGTAAACGACGCTGTAAAGGCATTTGACCACCTTCAAAACCGACTTTTCGAAAGCCACCTGAACGAGACTTCTGACCTTTATGACCTCTACCACAAGTTTTTCCTAAACCACTACCAATACCACGACCTACTCTTTTACGAGGACTTTTACTGCCATTAGCAGGCTTTAATGTATTTAATCGCATATTTAAGCATCCTCTATTTTAAGCATGTAAGATATCTTATTAATCATCCCGCGATTTTCTGGAGTATCATCAACAGTAATAGAGTTATGTATTCTACGAATACCTAAACCTCTAGCACATGCTTTATGAGATTTTAATCGTCCATTAAGACTACGTACTAAAGTGAGCTTTATCTGCTTTTCAGAACCCATTGTCTAACCCTCAGCCTTTTCTGCTGACTTACCAATAATCTCTTCAACAGACTTGCCACGCTTTGCAGCGATCATTTCTGGTGAATTCATTTCAGTCAAACCTTTAATTGTTGCACGAACCATATTAATTGGATTACGAGAGCCAATACATTTTGCTAGAACGTTTTTAACCCCAACCACTTCGAATACCGCACGCATTGCACCACCAGCAATAATACCAGTACCTTCAGATGCAGGCTTCATAAATACATGAGCGGCACCAAAATGAGAATCAATGGGATACTGTAAAGTGCCTTCATTCAACTCGATCTTAACTAAATTCTTTCGAGCCTTCTCCATTGCTTTTTGTATCGCTACTGGTACTTCACGGGCTTTCCCGTAACCAAAGCCTATTTTACCATTACCGTCACCAACAACGGTTAAAGCCGTAAAACCAAAAATTCGACCACCTTTTACCACTTTTACAACGCGATTAACGTGGACGAGTTTTTCCTGTAGGCCATCTGAAGCCGTATCTGTATTATTTGTCTTAGCCATGAATTTTAAACCTTTTAGAACTTAAGACCTGCTTCACGAGCAGCATCAGCCAACGCCTGAACACGACCATGATATTTAAACCCTGAGCGGTCAAACGCAACACTTTCAATACCTTTTGCCATTGCTCGCTCGACAATTATTTTGCCTACTAGCTTAGCAGCCTCGATATTCCCTGTGTACGATAACTCAGAGCTTATTGCCTTTTCAACAGTAGAAGCACTGGCTACAACTGTATTGTCAGCGGCAGAGATTACCTGAGCATAAATATGTTTTGAAGTACGATGAACTGATAAACGATCAACACGGAGTTCACGCATCTTCATACGAGCACGTTTTCCACGACGAATTCGAGCTGTCTTCTTACTCATCTTCATTTAACTAGTCCTACTTCTTCTTAGCTTCTTTACGAATGATATGCTCATCCGCATACTTAACACCTTTACCTTTGTATGGCTCAGGTGGACGATATGCTCTAATCTCAGCAGCAACCTGACCTACTTTTTGCTTATCAGTACCACGCACTATAATTTCAGTCTGACTTGGGGTTTCTGCAGTTACCCCTTCTGGCAGTTCATAGTTGACAGGATGAGAAAAACCCAAAGTAAGGTTTAAAGTATTACCACTTGCTTTAGCACGATAACCAACACCAACTAATTCAAGTTTTTTCTCAAAGCCTTCAGACACTCCCTTCACAATATTATTTACTAGGGAGCGCATTGTACCAACCATTGCCCAAGCAGAGTTATTGGCAGCATTAGCAGCAGAAAAAACTAAAGTGTTACCTTCTTCTACAATTTTCACAGAAGGATGAATCACCAAATCCATAACACCCTTTGCGCCTTTAATATTTATTGATTGACCATCGAATTTAGCTTCTACTCCAGAAGGTAACTCCACAGGCATTTTTGCAATTCTAGACATTATTCTTGCCCACTTATTCTACAGTACAAAGAACTTCACCACCATGACCAGCTGCACGCGCTGCGCGATCACTCATGACTCCGCTTGAAGTTGACACAATAGTAACACCCAAACCACCCATCACGTCTGGAATATCATCTTTTCCACGAAAGATTCTTAAACCAGGGCGACTAACACGTTGTATCTTGCTGATAACTGGTTTTCCTTCAAAATATTTCAAAGATACTCGCGTTTCTGGCTTCTTTTCAGTTCCCGTTTCAACATAATCAGCAATATACCCTTCTTCTTTCAAAACACTCAAAACCGATGTTTTAAGGTTTGATGCCGGAAATGAAACTTCTACTTTATTCGCTCGTTGACCATTACGAATTCTAGTCAACATATCAGCGAGAGGATCACTCATACTCATAATCTAATTTCTCTACCAACTTGCCTTGGATAAACCAGGAACATCGCCCCGCATTGCTGCTTCACGAAGCATATTACGGCTAAGCCCAAACTTACGATAAACACCATGTGGACGCCCTGTTATAGCACAACGACGACGCTGACGAACAGGACTACTATTTCTTGGAAGCTTCTGCAAACTATCTGTAGCTGCCATTACCTCTTCAAAGCTACTTGATGGACGATTAATAATCGCTTTCAAATCGGCTCTTTTCTTTGCATATTTAGCCACCATCTTTGTACGTTTGGCTTCGCGCGCAATCATTGATTTTTTAGCCATAATTAAAAATTCCCTTATTGCTTTTTGAAAGGGAATTTAAATGCTTCTAGCAATGCCCTTCCTTCTTCATCATTCTTTGCAGTTGTTGTTATAGATATATTTAAACCACGTAATCTATCTATTTTATCGTAATCAATCTCTGGGAAAATAATCTGCTCATTAAATCCTAAATTATAATTACCATTACCATCAAATGCGCGAGGATTTAGACCACGAAAATCACGAACACGAGGAATAGATACATTAACTAATTTATCTAAAAATTCGTACATTCGCTCACGACGCAATGTAACCATACAACCAATTGGCCAGTTATCGCGAATTTTAAAACCTGCGATTGATTTACGAGACTTTGTAACCACAGGCTTCTGACCTGCAATTTTTGTTAAATCTGCAACTGCATGTTCAATAATTTTCTTATCACCTACTGCTTCACCCAACCCCATATTTAATGTGATTTTAGTGATTTTAGGGATCTGCATTATGTTTTTATAACCGAGCCTATTTTTTAGTTCATCAACTATCGTCTCGTTATAAATATCTTGCAATCTAGCCATCAGTTATACCTTATGTACTCTGTCTTAAGCGTCAACATTTTCATTGTTCGACTTGAAATAACGAATTTTTTTTCCGTCCTCAAGTGCTTTAATTCCGATACGATCACCCTTACCTGTAGCAGGGTTGACCACCATTACATTAGAAACATCAATTGGTAATTCTTTATCAATAATTCCACCTGCAATATTTGCATTTGGATTTCCTTTTTGATGTTTTTTAGCAATGTTTACGCCCTGAACCAAGACTTTTCCATTACTCAATACTTTTGAAACTTTTCCACGACGACCATTATCTTTTCCGCTGATAACTATCACTTCGTCGCCCTTGCGAATCTTCTTCATCTTCAATAACCTAGTATTTAGAGCACTTCAGGAGCAAGCGAAATTATTTTCATAAAATTTTTACCTCGTAACTCTCTTGTTACAGGACCAAAAATACGTGTTCCGATTGGCTCATTTTTAGCATTTAATAACACCGCAGCATTTTCATCAAAACGAATCAATGACCCGTCATTACGACGAACACCTTTTGCCGTACGTACAACTACAGCAGTATAAACATCACCCTTTTTCACTTTTCCACGAGGAATAGCTTCTTTGATACTCACCTTAATGATGTCACCTATTGCTGCATAGCGACGATGAGATCCACCCAGAACCTTTATACATTGAACTTTTCTAGCACCACTATTATCAGCGACTTTCAAAGTTGATTGCATCTGAATCATAATATTATCCCGATTTATCTACTGTTTTATACTTGCCGAAAAATCAGGAAGCAGTAACGACCTGAACTAAAGCCCAAGATTTAGTCTTAGAAATAGGACGACACTCTTTAATCGTTACTGTATCACCGATCTTACACTCATTATTTTCATCATGAACATGATATTTAGTTGAACGACGAACATACTTACCATAAATAGGATGACGTACCTTACGTTCACTTTTAACGACAATTGTCTTATCCATTTTATCACTAACTACAACGCCATTAAGTGTACGTTGCGTTTTTACTTCAGCACTCTGCGACTGATCAGCATTAGTTTCAGTGCTCATTATTTTTCACCCGAAGCTTTCATTTCATTAAGAATAGTTTTAATACGAGCAATTTTTCGACGTACTTTCTTCATTTCAGATGGGCGCTTTAGTTGACCTGTAGAACGCTGCATACGAAAAGCAAATTGTTCTCTCAAGCTATCAATAAGTTCATTATTCAATTCTTCAATCGTCTTTTCACGTAGTTCAGTTGCTTTCATCACATTACCGTCCGAGTAACAAACACCGTCTTCATTGGAAGCTTAGCAGAAGCAAGAGCAAAAGCTTCACGAGCCAACTCCTCACTTACACCTTCCATTTCATATAACACTCGACCAGGCTGAATTTGAGCAACCCAGTATTCAACATTACCTTTACCTTTACCCATTCTTACCTCAAGAGGCTTACTGGTAATAGGCTTATCTGGAAATACTCTAATCCAAATTTTCCCACCACGCTTGATATGACGAGTCATAGCTCGACGAGCAGCTTCAATCTGTCTAGCAGTTAAACGCCCACGACCAACAGCTTTAAGAGCGTACTCACCAAAACTAACTCTATTACCTACGGTAGCTAGCCCTCGATTGCGACCTTTAAATTGTTTACGAAATTTTGTTCTTTTAGGCTGTAACATGTCGTTCCTCTATTGCTTCTTCTTTCCGCCACGGCCTTTAGTAGCCTTTGATATCTTCTCCTCAAGATCAAAAACTTCGCCTTTATATATCCAAACCTTAATGCCAATCACCCCATACATTGTATGAGCTTTTGCGACACCGTAGTCAATATCCGCACGTAACGTATGCAAAGGAACTCGTCCCTCTCTGTACCACTCCGAACGAGCAATCTCAGCACCATTCAATCGTCCGGCTATACTGATTTTTATACCTAAAGCCCCCAGCCTCATAGCATTCGAAACAGAGCGTTTCATCGCACGACGAAACATAATTCTACGCTCTAGTTGGCTAGCAATACTATCAGCCACTAACTTTGCATCAAGCTCTGGTTTACGGATTTCTTGAATATTTAACTTCACATTATTAGGATGAATACCTAATAATTTTGCAGCCTCCAAACGTAAACGCTCAATATCCTCACCTTTTTTACCAATAACAATCCCTGGTCTTGCGGTATGGATAGTAATAAATACTGCTTTAGCTGGGCGTTCGATTTGAATACGACTAACTGATGCACTCTTTAACTTTTCCTCAAGAAAAGCTCGCACCTCTATATCTTTATGAAGAAATTCAGCATATTCAGAACCCTCGGCATACCATTTTGAACGCCAGTCGGCCGAAATACCTAAACGAATTCCCGTTGGATGTACTTTCTGTCCCATACTTTACCTATTTCTCTCCGACGGCGAGAGTAATATGACTCGTCCGCTTTAAAATACGATTAGCTCTACCTTTAGCACGAGGTTGAATTCGTTTTAATGTAGGACCCTGATCGACCATAACTTTAGTCACATATAACTCATCTATATCTGCACCTTCATTATGCTCAGCATTCGCTATAGCTGATTCTAAAACTTTCTTTAGAATTGCAGCAGCCTTTTTAGAACTAAACTCTAGTATTTCCAAAGCTTTATCTACTGGCATACCACGAACTTGATCTGCAACCAGACGACATTTTTGTGGAGAAATGCGCGAGTAGCGTAATTTAGCTTGTACTTCCATCACTAACTCCTATTTCGCCTTTCTATCTGCAGCATGACCACGATAGAGTCTTGTTGGTGAAAATTCACCAAGCTTATGACCAACCATGTTCTCACTTACAAGAACTGGAACATGTTGCCTGCCGTTATGAACCGCAATAGTCAAGCCAACCATTTCTGGCGAAACCATTGAACGTCGAGACCAAGTTTTGATAGGTCTACGATCATTTGTTTCAACAGCTTTTAACACCTTAGCCATTAAATGGTGATCAATAAACGGACCTTTTTTAAGAGAACGTGGCACTATAAATTACCTCTTATTGCTACGACGACGGACAATCAACTTATCTGTACGTTTATTCTTACGTGTTTTATAACCTTTAGTTGGTGTACCCCAAGGAGAGACAGGATGCCTACCACCTGATGTCTTACCTTCACCACCACCATGAGGATGATCAACTGGATTCATTACCACACCACGAACCGTTGGTCTAATACCACGATGACGCGAGGCACCAGCTTTTCCTAACTTAGTTAAACCATGCTCAGAATTACCAACTTCACCTATTGTTGCACGGCAATTAGATAAAACCTTTCTCATTTCACCCGAGCGCAAACGCAATGTTGCATAACGACCTTCACGAGCAACTATTTGCACAGAAGTACCAGCACTACGTGCAATCTGCGCACCTTTACCAGGCTTTAGCTCTACACAATGTATAACAGTACCTACTGGAATAGAGCTTATCGACATGGAATTTCCTGCGGATATAGAAACTCCCTCTCCTGATTGCACTGAATCCCCAACCTTAACACCTTTAGGCGCAATAATATATCGACGCTCACCATCGGCATATTTCAGTAATGCTATATTGGCTGTTCTATTTGGATCATACTCTAAACGCTCAACAATGGCAGGAATACCATCTTTATTACGTTTAAAATCAATAATACGATAATGTTGCTTGTGACCACCGCCTATATGACGAGTAGTAATGCGACCATTATTGTTCCTACCGCCAGACTTACTTTTTTTCTCAAGCAAAGCTTTAAAAGGCTTTCCTTTATGCAAATCTGTATTTAATACCTTTACCTGGTGTCTTCGACCTGGCGAGGTTGGTTTCATCTTAATAACTGGCATAACTTAACCCTTATTCTGCTGTAACATCCAGAGCCTGCCCTTCAGCCAAACGAACGTAAGCCTTCTTCCAGTCTTTGCGCTTCCCTGTTCTTCTGCCAAAGTTTTTCTGCTTACCTTTAACATTAACAGTACGGACATTTTCAACTTTTACTTTAAAAAGCATCTCAACTGCCTGCTTAATCTCACGCTTAGTCGAATTTACTGATACTTTAAATGTATGCATATTTGAAAGCTCAGATTGATTCACTGATTTCTCTGTCACATGCGGACCATAGAGCACATGATATAAGCGTTCTTGACTCATGTTCATACTAACCACTCCTGAATCTTACCTAGCGCATCTGTTGTAACAACCACCTTATCATGAGAAACCAAGCTCACAGGATTCAAACCCTGCACACTTAAAGTATCGCAATATGGAATATTTCGAGCTGACAAACGTACATTGATATCCTCTTCTGATGTTACTAATAATGCACCCTTATCTGCATTAACACTATCCAAGAAAGAAATCATTGCTTTAGTTTTAGGCTTATCTATATTAAAACCATCAACAACCACTAAACGATCCTGACGAACTAATTCTGATAATATGGAACAGATAGCAGCACGATACATCTTCTTGTTTATCTTTTGCGAATAATCCCGAGGACGAGCTGCAAAAGTTACACCACCTTTACGCCACAATGGTCCACGAGACGTTCCTGCCCTTGCTCTACCTGTTCCTTTTTGACGCCATGGCTTTGCACCGCCACCACTAACATCTGATCTTGTTTTTTGCGCTTTAGTACCTGAACGTCCTCCAGCCTGATAAGCTACGACCGCTTGATAAACCAAAGCTTCATTAAAATCTCTCGCAAAAACAGCATCTTCGAGATCTACCGAACCACCGTTCGCCATATCAATTCTCATCTCTATTACCTTTTAACCTTAACCGCTGCCTTTACAGAAACATTACCACCTGGTGCCCCTGGAACCGCACCCTGCACTAGCAATAAATTCTTTTCCGCATCCACACGAATGACCTTAAGATTCTGAATAGTTGTCTTAACATTACCCATGTGCCCCGTCATCTTCTTACCTTTAAAAACGCGTCCTGGCGTTTGGTTCTGACCAATCGAACCTGGCGTCCTATGATTAATAGAATTACCATGTGTCGCATCTTTACCTGCAAAGTTATGACGCTTAAGAACACCAGCAAAGCCTTTACCTTTGCTCGTCCCTGTCACATCAACCATCTGACCTTCTTCGAAAATATCGACACATATCTCAGAGCCTAACTCATAACCTTCGACACTTTCTACACGAGACTCACCAACCTGCGAACCTGCCTCTGTATTTGCTTTCGAGAAGTGACCAGCTTGCGCTTTGTTCACTCTTGATGCTTTTTTCGAACCTGCAACCAACTGTATTGCAGTATAACCATCAACTTCTACCGTCTTAACTTGAGACACCCTATTAGGAGACATCTCCAAAACCGTAACTGGCGTAGCAGAACCGTCATCATTATAAATCCGAGTCATTCCAACCTTTCGACCCAGTAGACTGATTGCCATTTAACACCTCACTCCAAAACCTTAACAAGACAGACAAAACCCCTTAAATCGGCATTCATATCTGCTTGGATGAAATCGGCTCGGGATTAGCCGAGCCGAGAAAGTCGCGCATTATGCCAGAGATTCTGGCTCTAGGGAACAGATAAAATACTTTTTTTAGTATTTTTATTTATCCTCTGAATACACATCAATTTAATTTAATTTGAACGTCTACACCTGCTGCCAAATCAAGCTTCATAAGTGCATCTACAGTACGCTCAGTAGGATCAACAATATCCATCAAACGCTTATGTGTACGTATTTCATACTGATCACGAGCATCCTTATTCACATGAGGAGAGATTAGTATAGTAAAACGCTCTTTTTTCGTTGGCAAAGGAATAGGTCCCTTGACTCTCGCACCTGTGCGTTTAGCTGTTTCCACAATCTCTCGTGCTGAGCGATCTATTAACTTATGATCGAACGACTTAAGACGAATTCGAATTCTTTGACCTGACATATTAATTACTCAACAACTTTAGCAACAACGCCCGCACCTACTGTGCGACCACCTTCACGAATAGCAAAACGAAGACCGTCTTCCATCGCGATTGGATTGATTAACGTAACTACCATTTTTACGTTATCTCCTGGCATAACCATTTCCGTTCCTTCTGGAAGGTCACACGCTCCTGTTACGTCGGTAGTTCTGAAGTAGAACTGTGGACGATAACCGTCGAAAAATGGTGTATGGCGACCACCTTCTTCCTTTGACAGAACATAAACTTCTGCTTCAAATTTTGTATGCGGTGTAATTGAACCTGGCTTACATAGTACTTGACCACGCTCTACTTCTTCACGCTTTGTTCCACGCAATAACACGCCTACGTTATCACCTGCTTGACCTTCGTCAAGTAATTTACGGAACATTTCAACACCTGTACAGGTTGTTGTTTTTGTGTCTTTGATACCGACGATCTCTATATCATCACCTACATGAATAATGCCACGTTCTATACGCCCCGTAACAACTGTTCCACGACCTGAGATGGAAAATACGTCTTCTACTGGCATTAGGAAGTCGCCATCTACCGCACGTTCTGGTTCTGGAATGTAGCTATCTAATGCATCAACTAGCTCTACGATCTTTTCGACGTATGCTTCATCACCTTCTAATGCTTTTAATGCTGAGCCAGTGACAATTGGCGTGTCATCTCCAGGAAAATCGTAAGCGTCTAACAGTTCACGCACTTCCATTTCCACCAACTCTAGTAGCTCTTCATCATCCACCATATCTGCTTTATTTAAGAAAACAACGATATAGGGAACGCCTACTTGACGTGATAACAAGATATGCTCACGTGTTTGAGGCATTGGACCATCAGCAGCAGATACAACCAAAATGGCACCATCCATTTGAGCTGCTCCTGTAATCATGTTTTTTACATAGTCAGCATGACCAGGGCAGTCTACGTGCGCGTAATGACGACCGTCTGATTCATATTCTACGTGAGAGGTTGCGATTGTTATACCACGCGCTTTTTCTTCTGGCGCATTATCGATCTCGTCAAATGCCTTTACTTCGCCACCCATCTTTTCAGCCATAACCTTTGTCAAGGCTGCAGTTAGCGTTGTTTTACCATGGTCTACATGACCAATTGTTCCCACATTTACATGGGGCTTATTACGTTCAAATTTTTCTTTGGACATTGCCTATTCACCTTTTTTCATTACTGCATCGGCTATATTTTTAGGTGCCTCAGCATATTTTGAAAATACCATCGAGTAACTTGCTCGCCCCTGAGTAATAGAGCGCAAATCAGTAGCATAACCGAACATCTCTCTCAACGGCACTTCAGCACGAATAATTTTACCCGCAGGCGAATCATCCATACCGTGAACAATGCCACGACGGCGATTTAAATCGCCCATAACATCACCCATATTCTCTTCCGGCGTTACAACTTCCACATTCATTAGTGGTTCCAACAACATTGGATCAGCCTGTAACACACCTTCTCTTACCGCAAATGAACCCGCCACTTTAAAGGCCACCTCATTTGAATCAACTTCATGATAAGAACCGTCATACAAAGTTGCCTTAATATCCAAAACAGGAAAACCTGCTATAACACCACTTTGCAACTGCTCCTGAATCCCTTTATCAACAGCCGATACATATTCAGAAGGAACCACGCTATCACTAACATCATTTACAAACTCATACCCAAAACCGTCACCCATTGGCTCTAACTTAATCCAAACATGACCGTATTGACTACCTACATCTGCCTGACGGATAAATTTACCTTCAGCTTTAATACTTTTCTTTATTCCTTCTCGATAAGACACCTGTGGAGATCCCACATTTGCGCTTACATCAAATTCTCTTTTCAGGCGATCTACAATAACATCTAAATGCAA
>JALVDG010000051.1 GCA_027009095.1 Thiotrichaceae bacterium | reverse complement strand
TGCTTTCAGCCTGTGAACCAATGGCACGGATCAATTCTTTTGAACCAATGGGATTGTTTGCATAAACCACAGACTATTTGCAAACTCTGCAAGAAAACAGACGTTTAAGTTCTGTTACCTCTCAATAGACGGCACATTTTTTGATGTTACGCATTTTCAAAAAATGCTCAGTTTTTCTTTTTACCAAAAAGGCAATTATCTTTTGACTTGAGATAAGTTGAGCTAAAACCCTAAACCCTTTTACTTTTCAATGTGTTTGATAGCAATTCAGTTTGAGAATGCACCGTCTTTTACACTGGTAAAATCTAACGCCAGCCATAACCGGCCCCAAAAAGCGGAGCGCAGCATAGCTTTTTGGGGTCCGAGTTTATGGCATTGTTAGGCGACTTCACTGCTATATCCTATTCTTTTCCACAAGCCTTCTATAATGCTCTCCTAACGCAGTAAGCCGACATGATTTGCTTTCCATGGCTGCATTCCACATATGTGGCGCACCCTCAGGAACGAGCAGATTCAGACGATTGTATTTTTGCAGTATTGCAAACTTACGGGTGTTTTCTGGATCAGGCAGGGGCATACCTGTATCACGCCCTTTCATTTCTGGCTCGAATGTTGGGTCCAACTTGAACGAGAAGCCTGGGGAGGGAAAAAACTCTGTAATAAGCCTTAATTGTTCTATTGGGATAGGAGGGCTAGACGTTCGCAATGACACAAACTGCTTTACGTTTGTTTTGAATACTGGGCGTTGTTCCCATGCGCCCAAAGATTGATCAATGTGCGCATAAACGCTACCTGGCGTAATATCACCAGTAAGGTTTGCTGCACTACCATTGAGAGCATCCACGAAAAGGGTGGTAAATACACCTCTGCCATTTTCTTCAGTAGCATATTGGTCTTTCGTAGATGCAGTAAGAACCGTGAGGCCTTCAGATAGGGTGGCGAGTTGACCTCCTTGTGGGGGAGTTCCAGCGATACCGGAATGACAGCTATCTAGCACTATTACCTTGTTTTTGGCTGGCGAAGCGTTAGCTAGTGTAAGTATTTCTGACAATGAAACACCCTCGTCTCCACGACTTGAATCTGATGCCAGTAAATAACCACCCGTTGCCTCAATATGGCCATGACCAGCAAAATACAGCAACGCTATTTCTGCATCAGCAATGAATAGTTTCTCAATCTGATCCTTTAACTCTCCACGCTTCACTTGCTCATTGGCATCAGTACCTACTAACATACGGCAGTCAAAGTTGACCGCACCTCCATCGTGCCTTTCTAAGACTGCCTTTACTGAGTGAGCATCATTAACGCACCCGTGTAAAGAGCCGCCATGCTCGTAGTAATTGATACCTACCACAAGTGCAATTCTCATAATTAGTGCCTTCCTTACAAACTATCGATGAAGTCTTCGATCACCTTCCAAGTCCAAACAACAGATCGAACACCTTGAACATTTGTTCTATCATCTGTGTAGGCCCAGATTCCCAACACCTTTTTTCCTTCTTCTCTAGCGCAAGCAATTTCCCATTTTTGGCCACTTGAGCTAAGGGAATTCTTGCTTATAAGTGCAATTACCCCATCTGATCGGCGAATTCGAGTTCTTACACGATCTTTCCAATTTGAATCGTATGGTTCCTTAACGGACATGTCGATATATTCAAATGGGGATTTCGTGTTTAGAGATTGACCTTTTAGAAAGTCCCGTTGCCGCTCATCTTCAATTGCAAATGCAACAAAAATCGTTTTCTTGCTTGCCATAAAATACTCTCCTTTGGTTGATTTTGTTTTCGCCTAACGCCGCAAACACTTGCCACCAACTCACTCCGCTTTTTGTGCTATAAGCGATAGCGTAGCACAAAAAGCGGGGTGAGTTGGTGGTCAATGTGATTTGCCTTGTTATACGCTTTGTATGACACTAGCCTATAATGATAAGTTACGATTTCTTGTATTTCTTTAGAAATCTTTCTGGTAAGAAATACAAATTTCCTTTAGCTCTAGTACAAGCAACATAAAGTTTATTTTTTGTCATAGCTTTAAGTTGATTTAATTTTCCACTTTCAAATGCCTTTTGTGTACTAGGATTCAGCACTACGCAGACATCTTGATAATGATCTAAACCTTTTGTATTCCCCCAATTGTTTGTATAGCCTATATAAGTATGGCTCTTCTGATAGAATAATTTTACAACGGAGTCATCATCACAGATAGATGTAATATCGGGCTTTTCAACAAGATATTTTACCATAACTTCATCTTTACGATGCGATTGAATTGCAATACCTAAGTTTTCTTCTACAAATGAACACACACTTGGACTACACCGATAACTATGAGAAAGGGATTCTAAGTCAATAGTAAACCCTGCTTTTTCCAGTTTTTGGCAATATTTATCAAAGCAATCATGTAATGATTTTTGAGTATTTCCATCTCTGCTTGTATCAAATGTATGCTGAAAAAAGTCACCAACTAGTAACATTTCAGTATTTGTTCTAGCTAACTTACACAAAAAATTAAAATCATTAGCTGCGAAATCTTGTACTTCATCAATACAGACGAGATCAAAAAATTGCTCAATTCGTTGTGTTACTTCAGAAATAATACCAAACTCAATTAATAGTTTAGCTATACGACATGAAAAGAGTCGTCCATTTTTGTCGATATAGTGTTCCTTGGTGTTTTTACGGGTTCGTTGAGCGTATTTAGGTAATGGGTAATTAAAGTTAATCCCCTTAGTTTTAAGTTTGTAACCACACAATGGTCTAAAACAAAATGAGTATAAAAAAGTAAAATAGCTATAAATTCGAACACTATCAGGTATTTTTCCGAATTTATTAATAATATTATTTTTGAGATGGCGTGTGTTGTTGTCTGTGTATGTAACTATTAAACACCGACTGTCTAACGTTATTCTTTCAATAATGCTCGATGTTTTACCTGACCCAGCAACAGCAAAAATTACTCGTTTATCCATGTAATTGCCTGCTTAATATACTCTGGAATTTCTAATTCTTCTGAATGCTTGTCTACAAGGCGGAATGCACTTTCTGCTTTATTATCTAACATAAATTCAAGAGGATCTTTTTTAATCTTGCCTCCTGAAAATAATTCATCACAAATTTTTTGGTTATCCTGATACATACAGACTTCAAATGTATAACGGGCGTCATCTGTATCTGAGAATACTTGGATATTGTCTGTTACATGATCAGCATAAATATCTTTACAGTTTTTTTGATAATCTCCATCATTATCACGAATTACAGCTGTTCGAATTTTAAGAATTTTTGCGAGATCCATGTATCGCTTAAAGGTAGTACCGCCAACAGATATGACATGAGTACCATCTTCTTCTAAAGTTCTACCCGTTTCTTTTGAATATAATGCATCTATCATCATGTACTCAGCATCTCCTTCTACAAGGATGACCTTATTTGAAAGCACAAACTCAAGAATATTATTGTCTGGTGCTTTCATAAAAAACTTCGCTGTAGAGTTAGGTAACTCCTTTAATGTTAGTGGATGCTCACTTGAGCTGTTAAGAAGTATTGAGTTACGAAGATTTAAGCGTGTGCTAATAAGGCTACTATGTGTTGCAATAATAATTTGGTTTTGATGTGAATCTGAAATCTTAGAAATTAACTGTTTCATGTTGCCATGGCTAAGATGATTCTCTGGCTCTTCTAGTAACAGGGTATCTATAGCATGTTTTTCAGAATTTCTAGTTAATGCAAATTCTGTTTTTATAAAGCACTGCTGTCCTTTGCCTCTTTCATCAATCGGAATATCATCTTGGGTGAGGGTAATGTCAGTCTCTAGGTTGAATTTTGAACCAGAACGTACAGCAAAATCATACCTGCCTAACTGATCATTGATTTTTTTAAGGTTGTTTTCTTTAAATTGTATTTTTTGCTGTCGATATTCATTTTTTAGTCCTGCTCTAGTGGCAGGGTCAATTGTAGAATCATAAACGGTTTTAATATACTCCTTGTTTGCATATTCAGTATTTATCTGGGAACTATCGATAGTTAAACATTTAAAAAAACGACGGTAACCTGAATATGCTTCACCATTAAAAGTGATGAATTTGATAGTATAGAATTCGAAAGGAAAGTTATTGTCAGGCTCAGCTAATACCTGATTTATCTCTGTAATTAATTCTTCATTAGGCTGGCAAATCATATGCAAGCCACTTACAGGAGCATTATCAGAATTATGTTTACCTACAATATCTGGATTGCTGTCATCAGATAGAAACACTTCAACATGAATCTCAGGCAGATTTTCAAAAGATTTACCTGCTGTAAAAAATTCGGTTATGGAGTCTTTATTTAAAAGAGATTCAATACCAATATTTTCAATTTTATTTCGACTTCCACTTGCTACATACTCTATTGCCTGAAGAATAGAACTTTTACCCGCTTCATTGTCTCCAATGATTGTGTTTATTTCCGAATTAAATTCAACTTCAAGTTGCTTGAATCTTTTAAAATTAAGAAGTTTTAGTTTTCTAATATTTTGCACTCTTTGTGTCCCTTAACAATCACTGAATTAGCTATTTTGCCATAAGTTGGTTTTTGTAATTTCGTATAACGCCGAGCTAAAGGGCTTGCCGGATTAACTGGTACAAAACCAAAATCTGGCACAAGCTCAAACGAAACTACAAACCATTGAACTTCCCCTGCGGTAGGCAAGTCCATTTTTAAGCGTATTGTTAGATTTTTTTTGGCATTCAGCTAGTTAAAAACTCAGCTCTTTGCATACAGCCAAATTATTAAGCACTTTAACAAACAATTGCTTAAAATCAAACTATATTTTTAAACAACCCATCCCCCCACTTTTTTATATTTTTTGCTTGTGACGATTCTTATGGTTTATCCAGATCACTGATTTTTAATGAGTCTCACTCCCTTTGTCGAATCAAGACGTTTCAAAAAAATAAACTTTTTCTCTCCTAT
>JALVDG010000050.1 GCA_027009095.1 Thiotrichaceae bacterium | reverse complement strand
GAAATAATAAATCTTTATGCGGAAATTTACACACTACTAAACGATCAAGACGAGTATCGGTTGCCAAATAAACTTTTCCCATACCGCCCGCAGCGAGATATTTATCAATTTTATAACGATCTAATAATATCGTACCTGCTGCTAAATTTTCGTCACTGTAGTCCATAGTTACTCTCTTTATAGTTTGTTCTATAGCTTAGTACATCAATCATAAGCCTACTTCATCTTCTGCAATTTCAATAATTTTTAATTGCTTGATAAGCGCCCGTGAACGCGCTGCCCGTTGCGTATCACCCAATTTATCGAATCGCAAAGCCAGTCCTTCAATAAATTCAATCGGATAATTTCTAAAGCGTAGGCGTACACGAATACGTTTAGGATTGTTTAGGCGTTGTTTAAATCGCAGTGTTAAACGTCGAATTTCAGCAGGTAATAAAAACTTCTCTCGATCTTTAAAACCTGCTTTAACGGCGTCTTTTCCTTTTAATACCGCTGTAGCTTCATTTTGTAGCACCGTTTCTTTGCCTTTAGTGCCATCAAATAAAACGGCTTGAAAGTTTTTTAAACCTTTTTCCTTTTTATTGAGTGCTTGTGTCGCACTTAAAGCATGTTGATTATCGCCCCCCAATAAAACCACCCAATCATCTCCTGAGCGACTAGGGCTAGCCGCAACCTCTAGCCACATTTCACGAGCAAAGGCGAAACCTGCGGGTAAGTGATGACCTGTAGCCAAGTTCATCACATCAACCGTCACGCTATTGCGTGAGGCTGTTTTTATTTTGATAGCACTGGATATTTTCAGCAAATTATCCATCCGTTTATTTGTGCGCGAATGAATCCCACTATTTTTTACAAACTCATCTTCACTTTTAGTAAAGGGCTGTTGTGCTTCTAAATGATAATCTACACCTGTAAAAGTGTGCTGGAAACGGCGTACACCTGAGCTAATTTCAGTATCGTAAGTTTGCGCAGGATCAGCGGAAAAAGTATCCTTATTAGCGAGTTTATTTTGTTGGATTAAAGGTTTAATGCGCTGTAAGCGTTGTTTTAATGGCAAACGTTGTTGCTGCATTTTCTTGACTTCTGCGACGATATTATCCAGTGGCATATTATGGCAACTCATACAATGAGTATCATTCCAGCTAAAGTTTTTACCCCCTGTCAGCCATTCGCTATAGGTATCCTGCAAGGGTAAAACAGCCTTATGTGTCTTAGGGTCTTCAACCGCGACAGTATGGCAAGAGGCGCATAAAACTGGGTTGCTGATAGTGGCAGAAAAGCGGCTTTGATGTGCAGCATTACCAACGATACGTTTGTTCTGACCGCGCATAATGGCAGTATCGTCAATTTTGATATTACGAATATTGCGGTAGGGAAATTCTGCTTCTCCTGCTAATGCTGTAACTGATTCTATTTGATGACAACTCACGCACGATACACCAAAACGACTCGCAGGCTCTCTGTCTTGTGCGCTAATTAAAATATCTTCATGGTTTTTCGCATTGCCTAAGTAGCCTGTAGGTGCGTGACACTTCACACATAAATCACCAACAACTGGCTGCTTTAATTGCCCCGAAGCTAATAGCTCACGCTCTTTTAATACTACTAAATAATTTTGTAATTCTGTCACAGGGCTAGCAACTGCATGGGCATGCATCGAGCCAATCCACTCATTATATTGTGTCTGATGACATTCGGCGCAGCTTGCAGGGTCGGCATAATGAGCAGGGGTATTAAAGGTCTGGGTCAAATTAAGATCAAACACATCTTTAACCAAGATTTGATCCGCAATGTGAATAGGCAATAAAACAAACACTAAAATAGCCGCAGGAATATGTAGATAAAGCCAAGTGCGTAACTGCCGTTTCAAGCTCTTTTGTTTGGCTATTTTCTGCTTAATTTTTTCTATGCTACTGTCTAGTTTTTCTAGCGATAAAGGTCGCTCTTCAACCATGCTTTTAGGATCAAAGATTTGTGCTAATTCTCGCTCGCTTACGGGAAAACCAAGTTTTAATCGTTCATATAAACGCTCACTCGCTTGTAACTGTTTTTGTGTTGCTAGAATAGCAAGATTACCAACCGTTTGATTGACTTTGCGGGGGACACGTAAATAAACCCACCATCCATAAAGCCCTGATAAAAACGTCAGAATTAAAAAACCCATTAACCACGAGCCAATACCACCGTCTAAATGCCAACCTGCATGAAAACCAGCCGTAACAAAGGCTAAAATAGCAACGATTACATGCATCCAAAGCCAAGTGCGTAATCGACCAAAAAGAAATTCTTGCCCTAAACGCTTACGCCAAGCATAAAAACCATCAAGTAATAATAGCAATACCGCAACTATCCCAAGCACTACACCTGTAACGGTATATCCTCGCGAAGGCTCTGTTTGAGTTTGGGAAAAATAGAAAACACCGAGTGCAGTGATCAGTAAAAGCAAACAAACGATAACAGCCAAAAAGCCTTTGCCTAAGCCCTGTTGATTAAAGTATTTATTATCCATTCATCATCACCTTGTCTAGCGATTGCTCGTCTAGGCAACTGGGATCGACCCGCATAGCAGCTCCTGTAGGGCAAGATCTTACACAGGCAGGGCCATCGTTATAATCGGCACAAAGGTCACATTTTACGGCTAAATTCTTGATGGCTTTATTCTTAATTGGCTTGCCCATTAGCTTTTTTATTAAATTAAATATGCCACCTTTAGCTGTTTGGCGTTCAACCATGCGAATATTGTCGTAAGGGCATCGCTCGGCACAGGCTCCGCAACCAATACAGTTATTGTTTTGGATTTGGATTTCTCCACTAGGCAAGCGGATAATACCATCGACAGAGCAGAGCAGGCATTTAGGATCATCACAATGATAACAAGCACCAGGAAAATGGTAGTTACCAACTTGTAGATTTTGTTTGCTACGGTCTAGACGGGAGTGCCCATGACGACGCTCACAAGCTGAGACACAGTTGTCGCAATCGACACAGAGGCGAGTATCAATTGCCATAATTTGGCTGCCATGAATAATATTTACTAATGCTTGATTTTCGATATTATGATGTGCCGCGTTGTGGCGACTAAGTTGTTGGCGTAGGTCGGGAATGCTGGCTTCTAGGAACTCTAATGATGCAGCTGATAATACGGCTATGTCACAGGGAGTAGTAGCTGTAATATGACTAAATTCTCCGCGTCTTTGGCTATCGTCAAAACCAAAGCTTTCACCTGCTTTTAGGTAGTTGGCAACAAATATATTACCTTTTTCTAGGCGTTGTTCTTGAGCAAATCCACGTAGTATAAAGTAAATGTTTTTACCTAAATTTTCTGCTTTTAAAAGTGTCTCGGCTTGTGCAAATTTTTGTACTTCAAACTCACTTAAAATGCTACGTTTAGCCGTATCATCAAGATCTTTAAAGAGCGGGTGGGTGGCAAGAAAATACTCGGTAGTGTGATGAATATAGCTACGTTTTAATACATTTGAGAAGTCAGTATTTTGTTTTTTTATGGCGGTGAGTGCGTATTTGCTTAAACCTAATAATAAGGTAGTTTGCTTAGCTTGATAATGTGCGTCGGATGCTTGATCCGCTAATACTGCTTGAATACCAATTAAATGCCCCTGCTGTAAATGCACCATTTCATGCAAATTGCCGTCTGCTAATTGACTCAAGCTAGAGATACCACCTGAGATAATCATCCATAGTGTTTGGCTATACTCGCCTTCTTTAATCAGTGTTTCACCTGCAAATAGTTTTTTTATTCTTACGGTGGCAAAGAGGCGTTCTTGAGCACTGGCATCGAGGGTTTTAAATAGGTACTGCTCGCTAAAAAATTGTCTTAACTCACTACGGCTTAAATTAATTTCTTGTAGCTCGCCACTGCCAACTTCTGCCATTAAAGTATCGCGTTGACTAGGCGGTGTTTTTAATTTATTCCACAATACAATACGTGAGCGTTGAATATTGACAGGACAAGCAGGCACGCAAGCATCGCACTGGGTACAATCTTCGACAAAATGTTGAATGCTGCTATTTAATGCAACTGTACCTCCCGCATAGGCATTAAGATTGGCAATGCTAATGGATTCAGAGTCAGGCAGTGGACAAGCTCGCATGCATTCGTGACAACCGATACAAGAGTCCAGCTCTTCATATACCATCTTGCTAATGTCTTTTTCTAGCGGATTGTAGCCGTCGATAACATCGGGTTCGATATAGCTGGTTTGGGTATTTTTTAGTGTAGGAGTAGAACTATTTTTTTGCTGTCGGCTTAAAATAAAGGAGACTAAATCTAGTGTTAAGCGATCTCCTTCTTTTAAGGGAACAAACTCGCTTGTTAAGGATTTACCATTTAGTAAAGTCCCGCGTGTGCTATCAAGGTCGCGTACAAAGCATTGATTTTGTTCGACTTTAATCTCTAAATGTTGGCGTGAGATACCGACAATATCCAGTGTGACATTATTATCTCCACCTTGAGGTTTGCGTCCTATTTGCGTGATTTGATGATTTTTTAGAGGAATTGAGCTAAGTGAATCACTTGGTAATTGATACTCACTGAGCAATTGCCAAGGTGCAGGCTTATTTAAATTAGTTTTTGGAATAACTTTTTCGGCAGCCACTGCGGTGTGAAAGCTAAACTCCAAAAAATCAAACTTTATAATATCCCCTTCCTTAATGGGAATCGCTGATTCTCCTAGTTGCTTGCCATTAACATAAGTGTGCAAAGAGCTACCGAGGTCTTGCAGAGTAAAGTAGTTGCCTTTTACTTCAAGTAAAGCATGGCGACGGGAGAGTACCCCGACTTTTAATGGTATGGGTATTTCGCCTTGTTGTAATGACGCTTTCGGCTCGCGTCCAATAATGTATTTACCATCCCCCTTAAAACTTAATACACTTAAATCAATATCGAGTAATGAGGTGATTGGCTTTAAACTGGCGGTATGAATGAGTTTTATTGAGGCATCTGATGAGACTTCATTGCT
>JALVDG010000049.1 GCA_027009095.1 Thiotrichaceae bacterium | reverse complement strand
TTCCTAACTATTTATGAATACTCTACACTTTAAACGGTAGAATCTTTCTGATATTCGATATCAAACCCGATAAATAAAAACTATCCCATGTATATTTCGAGGCTAAAAAATAGAGGCTTTTTATGGGTGATTTTTAAAGACTTGATCTAAGGGGTTAAGCTATTGAATGGATTAGCTTTATATAGAATGGTGGCCCGAGGTGGAATCGAACCACCGACACGAGGATTTTCAATCCTCTGCTCTACCGACTGAGCTATCGGGCCATTGAGCGAGACGCGCATTAAATCTTTTTCGGTCTCTTATGTCAAGTATTTGTAGCTATATTATCAAAAATTTATTCTTAGCTTGAATCCCTATCTACTTGTATAGTCTAGGTGTCTTTGTTTAGAGAGCTTTATTTTATGTTTCACATTGCTTTATACGAGCCAGAAATACCGCCGAATACGGGCAATATTATGAGGCTTTGTGCTAATACGGGCTGTACTTTACACCTTATCCACCCTCTAGGTTTTGATTTAGACGAGAAAAAATTACGTCGTGCAGGTATGGATTATCGAGATATGGCGGTTATTCAGGAGCATAGTAACTTCCCTGCTTTTATTGATAAGATGGGTAGTGATAATATCTTCGCCTTAACCACCAAAGGCAGTATCGGGTATACAAAGGCAAGTTTTAAAGCGGGTGATATTTTACTCTTTGGCCCTGAAACACGAGGTTTACCTGATGATGTGCTGGTGCAACTTAATACACATCACCGTTTAAGAATCCCTATGCTAGAAGGTAGCCGTAGCTTAAATTTATCGAATACCGTTGCGATTACGGTGTACGAGGCACTTCGACAACAACATTTTAATGGTCTAAATTAATCATGAAGTTAATACGTGGACTAAATAATCAAGCAGTTATCAGCGAAGGTTGTGTTGCCAGTATTGGCAATTTTGATGGGCTACATCTTGGGCATCAAAAACTATTGTCTCATCTTGCCGAGAAGTCAAAACAACTCTCCCTGCCAAGTAGTATTATTAGTTTTGAGCCATTGCCTTCTGAATTTTTTATGCCAACGCCCCCTAGCCGTATTTATCCTTTGCGGGATAAAATTCGTTTATTAAACGAGTTGCAGGTCGATCATTATTTATGTCTACGTTTTAATAATGAGCTTGCCAGCATGGAGCCAGAGGATTTTGTAAAAGATATTTTATTTGATCGCCTAAATGTTAAATATCTTGTCGTTGGTGATGATTTCCGTTTTGGCAAGAAACGTGCAGGAGACTTTAAACTACTGCAAAAAATGGGAAAAGCTGTCGGCATGGAGGTGAAAAACACACCAACCTGTGAATACGATAAGCAACGAGTCAGCAGTACACGTATTCGCAAAACACTTGCCGCAGGCGATATTAAAAACAGCACAAAGCTACTTGGCAGAGCTTATCAACTCTCAGGTCGTGTGCGTCATGGCGACAAACGTGGACGCACCATTGGCTTTCCTACTCTCAACTTACGCCTGCCCGATTTTATCGCTCCTGCTAAAGGCGTTTATGCAGTAAAAATTCAAGGCCTATCGGATGATATTCTCACAGGAGTCGCTAATATCGGCACTCGTCCGACAGTTGCAGGCAAAGAAGTCCGTTTAGAAACGCACGTCTTTGACTATGATGACAATGCTTACGGGAAGCACGTTTGCATCCAACTCGATAAGTTTTTACGTCCGGAGCAACGCTTCGATAGTTTTGATGACTTAAAACAACAAATTTTAAACGATGCAGATAATGCAAAGCAGTATTATCTTTGACTTCGTACTGATTAATTCGTAGTCTTGAAGTAAATTAGCAATAAGTTTAGGGGTAAAGAAAATGATAATGAACATGGAAAAAGCACGTTTTAATATGATCCAGCAACAAATACGCCCTTGGGATGTATTAGACTCTTCTGTACTTCAAACAATGAGCGACTTACCCCGCGATGCTTTTGTTAATAATGATCAAAGAGCGCTGGCTTATAGTGATATTCAATTACCAATAGGTCATGGCGAAAGCATGATGCACCCGCGTATTGAAGGGCGCATGTTACAAGAGCTTGCCATTAGCAATGATGATAGCTGTTTAGAAGTAGGTACAGGCAGCGGTTATCTAACAGCTTGCATGGCTAACTTAGCAAAAGATGTTTATAGCATTGATATACACCCCGAATTTTTAGCCTCTGCGGGTGAAAGACTCGATGCTCAGAATATATCAAACGTAACATTAGCAAAAGAAAATGCTTTAACTGAGCTAAATACAAATAAACGCTTTGATGTTATTGCCGTAACAGGTTCTGTACCTGAGTATTTATCACTATTTGAGGAAATGCTAAATCCAGGAGGACGTTTGTACATCACAGTTGGCACAGCCCCTATACAACACGCCATGTTAATTACACGCACAAAAGATGGCTTTGATCGCACTAGCTTGTTTGAAACGGAATTAAAAGCATTAACAGGGACGGTTGTGAAATCTAGTTTTGTATTTTAACCTAGTACTCCAACCACGTTATATTGCTCCCGCAGGGCGAGCCAGAAAGCGGTCATCCACGTTGTTGCATTTTTTGTGAAGGGAATAACCATTCACTGCAAAGTGCGCCTAGTGGCTAACCGCTTTCTGACTCGCTGTATCCGTCAATATAACGTGGTTGGAGTACTAGTTTAGGTCTGCTCTATAAAAATTAAAGCAGACCTAACATTTCACTCTACCTCTACTTTTTCACTGCTTAACCCCTCTCTTCTTCCTCTTCGCTATACAGCCATAACGACATCTGGTCAAAGAATACCCGCCTTTAAAAGCAATGAATATTAGAATTTTCTAATATTACTTGTTATCATGCGCAAATATTAGTATTTCCTTATATAGGTATTGCCATGAAATTTACTACCAACTTACTCTCTTTATGTTTATTAATTAGCATATCGATGCCAAGCTATTCTAAGCATGTCGAAGGCTTACTAACAGCCGAGGTAAAAAAAGAAAGCGTGGTTGATTATCAATTTTTAGACGGACAAATAGAGTCTGTCAACAAAAGTACAATTTCAGCTCAAACTAGCGGTGTTATTAGCAAATTAAATTATGATGTGGGTGACTTTGTTAAAAAAGGTAGCGAAATTGCACGCATCTCTTCACAAAATCAAAAAGCAGGATTACAACAAGCACAGGCATCGGTAGGTCAAGCTAAAGCGGCTGTTAGTCAAGCTAAGGCGGCAGTGAGTAAAGCCAATGCAAGCATTAGTCAAGCAGCAGCGACTGTCGCCCAAGCTCAAGCAGCGTTGCGTGAGACACAAGCGGCTTATAATGAAGCACGTTTAGCCTTTAACCGTACCGCAGAAATTTACAAAAAACGTCTTATTGCTAAATCTCAATACGATAAAGCAAACTCCGCGCTTAAATCAGCCGCAGCGCGTGTTGATGCTGCTAAAGCTAATTTAACCGCAACCAAGGCAGCTTATAACGCAAGTAAGTCGGAATTAACCTCCGCTAAATCAAGACTTGCAGCCGCTAACTCTGGCTTCGTTGCAGCAAAGGCAGGCTTGAGTAAAGCAGGTGAACAACTTGGTTATACACAACTACTAGCGCCCTATAGCGGTATTGTTATCGAGCGTCATGTTGAGCTAGGCGAAGTTGTTGCGGCGGGCAAACCCGTTATGACAGGTATCTCATTATCAGAGATGCGGGCTACCACGAGCATTCCACAACGCTTGATTTTAGCCGTGCGTAAATACAAATCTGCACGCATTTTTATTGATGGTGATAGCGTAGGTATACCTGCTAAATCACTGACTATTTTCCCTTATGCTGATACGGCAACAAATGGCTTCAAGGTGAGAGTCGCACTTAAACGTGGTATTAAAGGGCTATTTCCTGGTGTATTTGTAAAAATTGGCTTTGAGACAGGCAGCTCCACTCACTTAGTCATTCCTCAAAGTGCAGTTGCTTATCGCGGAGAAGTCACTGCCGTTTATGTGGTTGACGCAGATGGTATGCCCCACCTTCATCAAGTTCGTCTTGGCAAGAAAACATCGGATAACAAAATTCAAGTGACAGCAGGCTTACATGAAGGCGAAAAAATTGCCATCGACCCTGTTCATGCGGCTGCCTACTTTAAGCTACATCAAGCAGTAAAGACAAAAGAAGCGGAGGACAATAGCCATGAGTGAGCCACGCCTTGGTATTTCAGGTGCAATTGCTAAAAAGTTTTTACTCACTGAAATTACCCCCCTATTAGCCTTAGTCGGCTTATTATTGGGACTTTTTGCTATCGCAGTCACACCACGCGAAGAAGACCCGCAAATTAATGTTACCTTTGCGAATGTTTTTATCCCCTTTCCTGGTGCAAGTGCCGCAGAAGTGGAGAGTCTTGTTAGCACACCCGCAGAGCAAGTTTTATCAGAAATAGCAGGTATAAAGCACGTTTTTTCGACCTCTATGCCTGGTATGTCGATGATTACCGTGCAGTATAAAGTCGGGGTTGATCGTACTGTTGCTCTGGTGCGTTTATACAATAAAGTTGCCTCCAATCAAGACTGGCTGCCACAAAATCTTGGCGTTGGTACACCGCTTATCAAACCAAAAGGTATTGATGATGTTCCCATTGTGACACTCACCCTGTGGACAGAGGCAGAAAATAAGAGCGCCTACGATCTAGCCCAAGTTGCTCATGCGATTGAGGCAGAGCTAAAACGTGTACCAGGAACACGCGATATTTATACTGTTGGCGCACCTAAGCGTGTGGTCCATGTATTGCTCGATAGCACTAAATTAGCAGGATTCAATATTGGCTTAAACGACCTGCGTAATGCACTTAAAGCTAGTAATACAGCCAAAGATGCCGTATCGCTAGTGAATGACAATACCGAAATTCAAGTCGTTGCAGGCACATTTCTTAGTAATGAAAGTGATATTGGCGACCTAATTGTTGGTGTCTTTAATAAACAGCCTGTTTACTTAAAAGACGTTGCCGAAATAAAGCACGAGGCAGATTCACCAGAGTCGTATGTCAGCTTTGGCACGACCCAACA
>JALVDG010000048.1 GCA_027009095.1 Thiotrichaceae bacterium | reverse complement strand
CTTTTCACGAGAAGTACAAAACTCGCATGGCAACCCGATTAACTCCTATATTCTTTATCGTGACGATATCGACAATATCCGCGCAATTTACCGTTATCAAAACGAGCTTTCCGAAGAAAATATTGCTTTACGTAAACAAGAGCTTGCTAGCACTTGTAAGCCACATTTTTGGATACGCTTAAAACGTCGTTTGATTGTATTTTTTCATACTTTTAATGATGCGATTGGAGAGGCACTTAATGTTTTTCTTGCCCGTATGAAAGGTGGCAAGAGTGGCATGGTTTTTAATACTCAAGGCGACTATCTTAAAAAAATGGGTACAACTGCCTTATCTGTCATTGGTAATGCTTATGATCCTATTTTAGAGCAATACGTTAATCAGCGTGTTGTTGTTAGACTAAATGATGGCAAAGATGAGGAGGAATTTTGTGGTTTTCTGAAAGAATACTCCTCAGCATGGATTTCAGTATTAGATTGCCAATTAAGCAAAACAACACAGATAGAATTAGATGATATTGATCGCTTGACCCTGCTGAGGGATATGGATTTTTCCTACCTACTTTATGAAGGTGACAACGATAGTTATATTTTAGACGTTGTGATTAAATATTTTGGTATACAGCCTTTAACACTGCTGTCAGTGAATGGCGACGACTATCATCACCCTATTAATAAAACCATAAAACGCCAACAATCCATCTCATTCACACTGGATAATTTACCCGCAGAAACCTTCAAGCATTTATCTGAAGATTTGCTCCCTATGGAGTTTGAGATGACCGCCGAATTACGACGAAAGGGTGAACCACCAGAAAGCAATAGTATTTATCAAAGTATTTTACCCAATCTTATCCTACGCTATCAATATATAAGCATTGGTGATGTATACCTACCTCGCACCTTAGCTGTTTTGCGCCATTCCTCTTCTTAACGACTCCTTTTTATGGATATCATCTTTCAAGAACTATCACTTGCCTGGATTATCGGTCTTATGTTCGTTGCCTTTGCCGCAGGCTATATTGATGCAGTTGCAGGCGGTGGCGGGATGCTACAATTACCTGCCTTGCTTTTTGTTGGCGTACCACCTGTTGCCGCACTAGCCACCAATAAAATAGTTGGGTTTACAGGAACATTATTAGCCGTCATCAAATACAGCTTAGAAAAAAAAGTCTATTGGAAGATTATTTACTACGCTGCTATTCCTTGCTTAGTAGCCTCTTATTTTGGTAGCCAAGTTGCCATGCTACTCAATAGCAAGGTACTTACATGGATGATGTTATTGTGTATTCCCATTGCCCTTTTTTTTGTGCTAAGAAAAAATAAAGATCATGGGAAGCAGAAAGCGATTGATAGCCCTAGCAAAACGATTGCAGCTATTGCTCCCATCGGTTTTTACGATGGCTTACTTGGTCCAGGTACAGGGAGTTACATGGCGATTGCCATCAACCATTTTTTAAAGCATGATTTTCTAACCGCTACTGCCAGTGTCAAACCACTCAATTTACTAACTAACCTTGGTGCTGCCCTTGCTTTTTTAATCGCAGGAAAAGTTATCTGGATGATAGCCCTACCAATGGCAGGAGCTAGTGCGCTAGGAGGTTGGCTTGGAGGAAAATCTGCAATAATGGGTGGAGAAACCTTTATTCGTAAAGTATTAATTGCCGTTTTAGTTGTTATGCTATTGGCTAATATCGCTAAAATGATTTTTTAAGGTAATTACTCAGCTTGCACTCTATATTTGCCCGATTTCTGTGTTAAAAGTGCTCATTTATATCTATAAACTCCGCCCTTTTGCCTTGATCTCGAACAAAATAGAGCACAATCTGAGTAGTTACTTTTTAAGACCCTAAGGCATGCCTTTCGCTATCTTAAAAAACGCTGATAAGCAGGATTTTTCCTCGTTCCCATCGCTCCAGCGTGGGAATGCATAAGGTTTATCTATTATTATTTCGTAATATCATGCTCTTTCGCTATCTTAAAAAACGCTGATAAGCAGGATTTTCAGTTTCATCTTTATAGTCATAAGCCAGCTTATTTAAGAAGTCACAAAATTCCTTTCTTTCCTCTGGGGGAACTTGTATTCCCACCAATACACGCCCAAAGTCAGAGCCATGATTACGGTAATGAAAGAGACTGATATTCCACTTGCCTCCCATGCTGGTTAAAAAGTGCAATAAAGCGCCAGGATGCTCTGGGAAAATAAAGCGATACAAGACTTCATTGCTTGCTCCTTGAGCGTGTCCGCCCACCATAAAACGTAAATGAGTTTTGGCTAACTCATCATCACTTAAATCTTCTACCGAGTATTCTTTGCTACGTAATTCTGCTAATAATTGCTGCTTTTCTTCTTCACCATGATTGAGCTTAACGCCCGCAAAAACTTGTGCTTCATGGCTGTCTGAATAACGATAATTAAACTCTGTAATGCCACGATTACTAATGGCTTTACAAAATTCACGGAAACTACCTGGTTTTTCAGGAATGGTAACCGCGATTAAAGCCTCTCTTTTTTCGCCTAGCTCCGCTCTTTCTGCTACATGTCGTAGACGATCAAAGCTAATATTTGCACCACTACAAATAGAAATTAATTGCTGATCTTGTACATGATGATGCTGGCTTAGATATTTTTTTAAACCTGCCGTTGCTAATGCACCTGCTGGTTCAAGTAGTGTGCGAGTATCTTCAAAGACATCTTTAATTGCCGCGCAAGTCTCATCAGTTGTCACCGTTATTATTTCGTCAACCACATTTCGTGCAATGGCTAAGGTGTTCTCTCCCACTTGTTTAACCGCAGCACCATCCGCAAAAAAGCCAATTTGTTTCAGCGTTACTCGTTTACCCTGCTTAAAAGATTCATACATGCTGGCAGCTTCTGTATGTTCTACCCCAATAATTTTAGTTGATGGGCTAAGGTACTTTATATAACTTGCGATACCTGCAATTAATCCGCCCCCGCCAACAGCAATAAAGACCATATCAATAGGATCAGGATGCTGTCTTAATAGCTCCATACCAATCGTGCCTTGACCTGCTATCACATCAATATCATCAAAAGGGTGTAGGAAGGTTAGATTATTTTTTTCAGCTAGCTCTAAAGCATGGGCGTATGCTTCATCAAAATTATTACCATAAAGAATGGCACGACCACCCCACGATTCAACACCTTTGACTTTAATATCAGGGGTTATTTTTGGCATAACAATGGTTGTGCTAATGCCCAACTTTGTGCCAGAAAGTGCGACACCTTGCGCGTGATTACCTGCCGATGCCGCAATCACACCATTGGCTTTGGCTTCATCAGAAAGTAAAAACATGCGATTAAAGGCACCGCGTAATTTAAATGAAAAGACGGCTTGTAAGTCTTCACGTTTTAAAAAAATATGATTATTACATCGTGTAGACAGTGATTTTGCATATTCCAAAGGCGTTTCTTTGGCAACATCATAAACACGCGCAGTGAGTATTTTTTCGATTAATAATTTATTCACAGGGGCTACTCTAAATATTGGGGCGAAGAAAAAATCAGATTAAGGCTTGTTGTGTCAATGAGCAAGCTTAGTGATCGTTAATTTTAAAAAAATTATGAGCCACTTCGGTGATCGGGTATGATACTGCGACCTAAGTATCCGCACAAAATTAATCTAAGCATTTAACCCCTGTTGTCTGATTTTCTTCGTTATTGCTTTGCTCACATAGCCCACTATGCTCTCGTCGCAATGCCTTGGAATATCAAAAAACAGGAAACGAAATGTTGTTAAATTAATTTTGCTTGGGTACTTAAAAATCTGAATCAATAAAGCTTAAGGATATAAAATGACACAAGATGAGATGAAAGCTGCCGCAGCTGCAGCCGCGATAGAATATGTTGAACCAGGGATGATTGTTGGTATTGGTACAGGCTCTACCGCCAATCATTTTATTGATCAACTAGCACAAATTAAAAATAAAATAGAGGCAACCGTTGCCAGCTCTATTGCCAGTGAAGAAAGACTTAAAAGTCATGGTATCACTGTACTAGATTTGAATACAGCAGGTGCTTTATCACTTTATGTTGATGGTGCCGATGAGTCTAATAAAAGCTTACACCTAATTAAAGGCGGTGGGGGAGCGTTAACACGTGAAAAAATAGTGGCAGCAGCCAGTGAAAAATTTGTCTGTATTGCGGATGAATCTAAAATGGTTGATACCCTCGGGGCATTTCCATTACCTGTAGAAGTTATACCGATGGCACAAAGCTATATTGGTCGTGAGATCATAAAAATGGGGGGTACACCTGTATTACGAGAAGGTTTTACCACTGATAATGGCAATATTATTATTGATATTCATAATCTGGAAATAAGCGATGCAATACAAATGGAAGCTGATTTTAATAAATTAGCAGGTGTTGTAACCATTGGTTTATTTGCCTCTCGCCCTGCTGATGTATTGATTTTAGGTACAGAAAATGGTGCGGTAACGGTTTAGAGAACAATTTAGTGGTTAGCGACTAAAACCAGCCTCCGTGCTGGTTTTTTTATTTTCTATACCTCTTATAGCATCATGCTACACTTAATCTTATGTAAATTTAATATTGTATAAGGGGAAACTACATGAAAAAGCTATTCATTATCTTATTTTCATCACTTTTAATTTCTACTGCCTGTGCTGAAAAGACAAGTGAAACCAGTGCTAAAAAGACAGAATCAAAAATAATAGAAGCAACAAAAGCCGAAGAAAAATCGGTTGTTATCACTAAAGCAGGAACTTCATTTGATGATATTAACGAAAATGTGCGTTCAGCAATTACCGACGGAGGAATGATTGTTAGTGGTACCTTACATATTAGCGATATGTTAAATCGTACGGGAAAAGATATAGGGTTTGATAAGAATATATTTAAAAAATCAGAAGCGGTTGAATTTTGTAGTGCAGAAATATCTCATAAAATGGCAGCGGTACATCCTAGTAATGTGTCGATGTGTCCTTTTACCATTGTTATTTATGAGTTAAATGATGAGCCAGGTGTTATTTATTTATCTTATCGTCGAGTAAAGCTATTAGGTGATGGAAAAAAAGTTGA
>JALVDG010000047.1 GCA_027009095.1 Thiotrichaceae bacterium | reverse complement strand
GTAGAAATCGGGCAAAATAGAGCATAAGCTGAGTAGTTACCTACCTTTCGGTAAAACTTTGCTTGTAATTTTCATAAAATTTCTTAAAAACTATTTCTATTTTAGGTGTTATTTCCTGAGCTGGAACTCCCTGCATCACATGCTCAGTCATTAAAGCCGAAACCTCGTGCAATAAATCAGGGTCATCAATCATAAAATATGATGCTTTTAGACGCTTTATAGCTTGAACGACACTTTCTCCTTCAATAGCAGAAGTCGGTAGCGGCTTTTGTAGTACCGCTGTCTTTTCTATGACTTCACTTGCTGCTTCTTTAGAGGATAAAAATTCAGCAAACAGCAATAGTGTCTGACGATTAGCCTCATTAATATTTTTATAGTATTTGCAAAGCTGACGCTCTTCTTTACTTAACTGTGGTGTGGGTGAAGCATTAGGAAACATATTATCAAATATCCTGATTAACTTTGCGAAAGCACTTACTTTGCTTTTGTGTCGCCAAAAGATTAGATGAGATTTATCGAATCTTATGCTTTAGTAAAGTAAGCAAAGAAAAGGCGACCCAGCTAACCGCTCCTCCTACGCTTCACCCGCTAGAATGGGCAGTGAAAAAGCTCGCTCCGTAAACTCCGCTCAAACACTTTCACTGCTGATCCATTCTAGCAAGTAAATGCTCGACACGGTTAGAATGGTAAGCTTAGCTCCGCCTCGCTAACGCATCGGGCGGAGGGAAGAGTAATAATATTTTTCTATATTACGTAACATCAGACTCTAATTTTAAGTAACTCATTCAAACTGTCTGCATCAGTTGCTCTGTCTATCTTCGTACCTGTAAGCGCACTTCGCAGGGAATGATTTTCCCTCCACAAGAAGTATAACAACGATAGGGAGACAGACTGGAAAACCCTCCGAACACCTTTGCGATAATCTGTTTCTGCGTTACAGTATTTGAGCACGGGAACAACCATTCCCTCACACCTAGCCTTATTACAAATTATCACAGAGATGCCGATTAGACACTTTGAACTGGCTGATATACTACTAGTTGAAAGTATTAGCTTGTTTTACAGTAGTTTCGGGCAAACTCAAGCAACTCTTCCATTGCCCTTACTCTAAACTTTTGACGCTGACGCACAAAAGAAAAATCACGGCTTAGTGGTGGATCAAGAGGGATTGCGACTAAAGAGCCTAACTTCAACTCCTTTGTAATACTGACACTAGAGAGTATGGAAACACCCATGCCTGCTTCTACGGCACCTTTGATAGCTTCTGGGCTACCTAGCTCAAGACAGGATTTTAACATCTGCATCTCTAAACCACGTTCGCGCAAGTAGTCCATAATAACCTCGCGCGTCCCCGAACCTTGCTCTCGACAGATATAAGGATGTTCCAAAACCTTCTCTATGGGAATTGACTCCCCTCTATCAGCATAACTCGCCAATTCATATCCAGAAGGAACAACAGCAACAAGCTCATCTGTTTTACAAATTTCTGAGACCAAGTTTTTATTAGTTACAGGTCCTTCTACAATACCAAGATCAATGACATTATTTTCAACCATTGATACGATTCCATCAGTATTTGACACACGCAAACGCAATCTAACTTCTGGATTTTTAACTTTATACTGACCTAAAAGCGCGGGAAGCATGTATTCAGAAATAGTGGTACTTGCACCTAAAACTAAGGAAGCACTAAAATTACCTGTTAATTCTCTAACTGCATTATCCATTTCGGCATATTGTTCAAATATACGCTCAGTATATTCAAAGATCATGTGCCCTGCCTCTGTGAGCGTTACTTTATTATGAGCGCGATCAAAAAGCCTTGTATCAAACTGGTCTTCCAGTTGACGTATTTGAAAAGTTACCGCTGGTTGAGTCATGTGGAGTACATCAGCCGCTTTAGTAAAGCTTAATAAACGCGCCACAGCATGAAATACTTGCAGTCTTCTATCAGACATAAATTTTATGATCTCCTTTCACACAGAAGCCCGAGTTCATTCGCTACTTCCATTCAACGATACACGCAGCCTTCCTTCTTTCAACACTATATGTTTGAAAAGAAAGAAAACCCCATTACATTAAGCGGGAGGACATAACAAATCGAAATTTTATTATGTCCTCCTACCTATAAAAATTACAATACGCTATTCATATCTAATAAACCATAGATGAATCGCGAATAGAATATATAGATCAATATCTTAAAAAAGCAATAAAGATATTGATCTAAAATAACAATTTTTTTTATCTCTATACGAAAAATAGAGACATGACATTTTACCCTAAAGCTTTCAAAAAACCCTTATTAATACTTTTTTAGACCCCTTATGCATTGAAATATCCTATTTAGGAGAATGCTTTGTATCTTCCTGTTGTTTTCTTATTTTTTCAGCATTTGCAGGAATTCTTGGATCATCATCATCCATAAGAATACGATACGCAGGTCCCTCTAAGTCATCATACTGACCACTTTTAACAGTAAATACAAATGCAACAATGACAATTAGCATTACCAACACGCCAATCAATAAGGTTAATGATAGTGCACTCATAAAAATTTACCTTGTTATTTTCTACTCAGATATAATTTAAAACATGAAAAGAACAAATATACCCTTTTTTTTAAGGGATGATACAACTTTTATTAATATTCGTTGTAGAATATTAAACCATGAGAAAACGTACCTTCACTATAGACTGCCTAACAAACAAAACGCTTTGCCTAAAATTACAGTCTATTTTAGAAAATTTTATTGATAGCGCTTTTCCTCCTAATGGGTCTGAGTGTGCCCAAGCAACAAGAGCGTCACTACAAGCATTCAACAGTAAAATTGCAACTAGCGAAGATAATTGTGAAATTAACACTCGACAACGCCCTTTACTGAAAACAGCAATTAACTGGTATTACGAGGAAGTCAGCCAAAACGAAGCACAACATCAAGCATTACTCTCTTTAATCGCCAAGAAAAAGAAGAAAATCAATTAACTGATTGAATAGGGATCACCTTCTTAAAATCATCCATCTGCATTTTTTCAGGAACCCAAGCATGACCATAGATCACTTCCCAAGTCGTAGGATATAAGCCTTTATTATCTATAAAGTCTTCATATGCCGCTTCAAAGTCGGCAAGTCGTTGCTTACCCATTAACCCTTTGCTACGCCCTTCTGTCGCATTACTTGCCCCTATATTTTTAATATCCCTCATTAATTCGCGTACAGATTCGTAAGTTACTGTCATCATCTCCATATCCATCACTGGGTTTGAAAATCCCGCAGCTAATAAAGCATCGCCAATATCATGCATATCAGTAAATTGGCTGGTATGAGGTTTATTGTCAACCATCGCCCAACTGGCTCTGATTTCTTTTAACGTGTCAGGTCCAAAGGTTGTAAACATCAGCAAACCATTGGGAGAAATTACCCGTCTAAAACCTCTAAAAGTAGCATGTATATCATTACTCCACTGCAACATTAGACTTGATATTAACAAATCAACACTATTTTTTTTTAAAGGCAGGTTCTCTGCATCAGCACAGATACATAATGGTTTTTTACTAAACCAACCGCCTTGTTTTTTGGTTTTTTTAAGCATGTTGTAGGATAAATCAAGCGCTAAGATGTTTGCTTTTGGGTATCGCGCTATCATCGATGAGGTAATATTACCCGTACCACAACCTAAATCTAAAACAGTATTTGGCTGTTGGCGAATATAGTCTAATCGCTCAACTAAACGTTTGGCAACCTCTTGTTGCAACATAGCTGATGCATCATAAGTATCTGCCGCACGGTCAAAGCTTTTGCGAATTTTTAACTTATCCAAACGATATTGATTATCCACTCATTAATTCCTATAAAAAATATTACTTTTTTACCTAATTTTTGCTGTCAAAAAATCAATAACTATCGCTACAAATTCTTTAGGATGTGTCATAAAGGGTGCATGACCCGCACCAGATATCACCTTAATATTGGCATTTGAGAATAGTGTGGCTAAATCTTGTTTAACTTCAACTGGAACTAAACGATCTCTCTCTCCTAGTATCCATAGATTGTCATGTTTGATCGGTTCATGCCGTAAATCCTGATACTGCAGAATATCTAATCCTGTCATAAGAGCAGATTCCGCAGGAAGATCACTTAATAGCTTTTCTCGCAACTCTCGCTGAATTGTTTGTGAGCCTTTAACATCTATAAACTGCAAGGCAATAAATCGTTTTATCGTGCCTTTAATGTCTTTTTGTAAATTATCAGAAAAAGCTTGCAGTACCTCTGTTGACATTGCATTTTTCCAATCTTGAGATTGAGAAAAACGAGGCGTGCTTGCTACTAAAACTATTTTTTTTATCAACTCTGGAGACTGCTTTAGTATTTCTTGTGCAATCAGTCCTCCTAATGACCAGCCAATGATATGAGTTGGCTTTTTTATTACAGGTAATATCTTATCGACAATAGCCAATAGGTTCTCTGCTTGTATATCACTATTATTGCCGTGCCCAGGCAAATCAAGCCATGTCACTTGAAAGTGTCGCTCTAAATCCTTTGCTACAGCCTTCCATACAGATGAGTTCATCCCCCATCCATGTATTATCAACAGGGGTTCACCTTTGCCCAAACCTTGTTGTTTTAACCTTAACACTGTATTCAACGACTCTCTCTTTGATATCTAAAAACCTAATCAAGCACTATAAGCTATGTTATTATTCACCACTGATGCGTATATTAGGTCACTCCCTAAAATACCCCTGTAGTAATTGAAACGCATATAAAATCAATCTATTTAAGACAAAGGATCTGCTATGTCCACCCTCCCCTATCTGCTTGTTATTTTTGCCTATTTAATTGGATCTATCTCTGCTGCAATTATTATTAGCAGGTTACTATCACTACCTGACCCTCGCACGGTTGGATCAAAAAATCCTGGTGCAACCAATGTTTTACGCTATGGCGGAAAAAAAGCAGCTATCCTCACACTTTTAGGGGATTCACTCAAGGGACTTATTCCTGTTTTAATGGGACGTTTATTAGGCTTAAGCGATGAGTGGCTAGTACTTATCGGTATAGCTGCATTTTTAG
>JALVDG010000046.1 GCA_027009095.1 Thiotrichaceae bacterium | reverse complement strand
ACCCATTCCCCCTACTACCACCACAACAAAGGAAAGCACCAGAAAATCCATTCCCATATGATAATCAGGCGGCAAGATAGGCGCATACATTGCACCTGCTAGCCCTGCAACCACGGCGGCAAGCCCAAATACAATAGTAAATCGCCTCTGTACATTGATACCTAATAAACCAACGGTTTCACGGTCTGCCATACCAGCACGCACGACCATGCCAAAGGTCGTAAATTTAAGGAAAACAAATACGCCAAAAATAACCACTATAGAGAAGATTAAGTAAATTAATCGCCACCAAGGATAGACAATCGACTCATTTATACCTAACCATGCACCGATGGCAGCACTACCAGAAACAATATCAGGTGCTACTGTAGGAATGGGATTTGCACCAAAAAAAGTCCGTATTAATTCCTGAAAAACAATCGCCAAACCAAAGGTAACCAGAATTTGATCGGCATGAGCGCGTTTATAAAAATGTTTGATTAAACCACGCTCCATCATGATGCCCACAAGGAGCATCACAGGAATGGTAAATAAAAGAGATAAAGGCACGGAATAGTCAATAATGGTCGAGCCAATATCTCCCCACCATATTTCTAAATAAGGTTGTTCTTTATAAGCATCAAAGAAGGTAATGCTTTCATCTTTTACTTTAACGGAAAGGGTGATGATTTTATTAAATAATACGGCACAAAAAGCACCTAACATAAACAGTGCGCCATGAGCAAAATTTACGATGCCTAGTGTGCCAAACGTTAAAGTCAAACCAAGCGCAATTAAGGCATAAGCCCCACCTTTATCTAGCCCGTTGAGAATTTGTAAAAATATAGCATCCATACTCTTGTCACTTCTTCTGAAGGCTCATTTCTCAAATAATAATGCCTATGGGTGTTTAATAAAGACACGACCAACTGTTATCTAAACACTACTATGTGAAAAAAGGGCTTATAAATGAGCAATAAATAATAAATACTCATTTAATAGAGAATAAAAAACCACATCACGGATGAAGTGATATGGTTTGTTGTTAATTTAACTACTTAGATTTTTACTTCGTAAGGACCTAAATCGCCTTTAAAGATATCTGCTTTATACTCAACATCTGCACGAGGGACTTGTTTAACAATTTCAAGTAGGTCAAATTGACTTTTAGGCTTTTCTTTACCACGTACAACCAGCACATCTTTAAAGCACTGATGATCTTCTGCACGGTATTCTGTAGGACCATTACCCATACCATCAAACTTAAAGCCTTCCAATGCTTTGATAACCTCTGGTGGGTAGAATGTTCCTGCCATTTCACAGGCATTGGCATAAAGTAATGTCTGCACATAACAGGTATGAGCAGCCTGTGAAGGTGGGTTTCCGTACTCTTTACCAAATGCCTTAACAAACGCCTTAGAACCATTATCTTGTAATGACCAATTCCAGTTAGTTGTACCAAGAATGCCTTTGATATTATCGCCTGCACCCTGAGCCATAAGACGTGAGAAGAGCGGTACGATAATTTCAAACTTCTTGCCATTCACTTTCTTATCACGCAAGCCAAACTGTACTGACTGTGTGAGTGAGTTAATCATATCCTTACCATAATGGTTAAGAATAAGGACATCAGCACCTGAATTTAAAATAGGTGTAATATATTGAGAAAAATCACCTGCACCCACTGGCGTTTTTACCGTCTTAACCGTTTTCCAGCCTAGAGCTTCTGTGGTTTCTTTGATTGACTCTTCTTGTGTCCAACCCCAAGTGTAGTCAGAAGTTAAATGATAGGCTTTACGATCTGTACCCATTTCATCTTTTAGAACAGGCCCTAGTGCAGAACCTGTCATTTTTGCATTGAAGAAATGACGAAAGCCATAACGACGCTTATCTTTACCCGTCGTATCATTTGAATGAGTTAGACCTGCCATAAAAATGACACCCATTTCCTGACACAAACCTTGCACCGCAATAGCAACACCTGATGATGAGCCACCACTGATCATGATAACACCGTCTTTCTCGATCATACGCTTAGCCGATCCACGAGCTGCATCTGATTTAGTTTGTGTATCACCTGTCACATACTCAACTTTTTTGCCTAAAATACCATTACCCTTTAGAGAAGTAGGCTTCATAGTATCTAACATACCGCCACCTTCATTAAGGTGTTTAACGGCTAGTTTAAAGGCACGAAGCTCGTCCGCTCCCTCATCTGCATAAGCACCTGTTTGCGGTACATTAAAACCTAGCTTTACAGTCTTAGCACTACCAGGATCATTTCTAAATGCTTTTGTTTTACTATCGGTAGCCCCCGCATAAGCATTATTCATAAAAAATAATGGTGCTGACATTGCCGCACCTGTTGCTGCGCTTGCCTTTAAAAAACCACGACGTGTTAGATGTGAAGTCTTATTCTTTTTATCCATAAAATATTCTCCTTGGGTATTTCATTTATTTTAACAAGCCACATAAATATCTCATTTATTTGCCCTACACAAGACCTATAATAAAAAACTATACATATATAGATTTTTTTGTATGAAATTTCACTAAATTAGGTATTTTTATAAGTACTACCCTCTACCTCGATAAGGTGAAACTCCCTGCTCTGGTATCCATACACCTTGGGGTAGTTCTCCCTGTGCAAAAAACACGTCAATCGGCATACCGCCTCGCGGATACCAATACCCGCCAATGCGTAACCATTTGGGTTCGATTTCCTTGATGATTCGTCTCGCAATACTGACTGTACAATCTTCATGAAAAGCACCATGATTACGAAAAGCACCCAGATAAAGTTTTAATGATTTACTTTCTACCAGCCTTTTATTTGGGATGTAATCGATCATTAGATGAGCAAAATCTGGCTGACCTGTTATTGGACATAGTGACGTAAATTCAGGGGCAGTAAAACGCACAACATAATCAATATCTGCTTGAGGGTTTTCGACACTTTCGAGAACAGCCGTTTCTGGGGAGCTAGGTAGTATAGTTTCTCCACCTAGTTGCTGGAGGTTTTCGTAAATATTTTTATCTGTCATTATTTAATGCCTTATAAATCGTAACTACTCAGCTTGCACTCTATTTTGTAGAAATATCGCTTATTTTAATATTTCATCTAATTCGCGCAGTCGCTCTGGCGTACCAATATCACGCCAATCACCTGAAAAATACTCACCTGATACTTGCTTATTATCCATTGTCGCTCGTAGTAATGGCCCTAAAGCTTGCTGCTTAGGTACTTTATTCTGTTGAATTTTATTTCTCAAAGAAACAAATAAATCAGGATGATAGTAAGCTATTCCGCTAAATGTATACTTAGGATTACCCTCTTGGCTTAGCTGTCCATTATTAAGTGCAAAATCACCTTCTATATGATGAGGCGGATTATTTACTAGCACTAAGTGTGCTAAATTATTGTCTTTTATGGGATTAACAGGTGTTAAAGTATAGTCACACCACACATCACCATTAATAACAGCAAAAATATCATCACCTAATAAATCTAAGGCTTTGACTATTCCCCCTGCGGTTTCTAATGCCCCTTCATTTTGCTCATCCGAATATTGGATATTCAAACCAAAAGCACTGCCATTACCTAGTGCAGCAGGTATTTGATCACCAAGCCAAGCGATATTGATAACAATATCATTGAACCCTGCTAACTTTAGCTTTTCTAACTGCCATACTATCAAAGGCTTACCACCTACTTCTAATAATGGTTTTGGGGTGTAATCCGTTAGAGGACGCATGCGAGTGCCATGTCCTGCGGCTAATATCATCACCCTCATGATGCCAACTCTACTGTGCCTATTTTGCTAGGAATATCCAATTGCTCAAATAGTGTTATTAAAGCGTGAGTTTCAGGGTATTTTTTTCCTACGTCCATGACATAGCTTAAGGTGAGAGGTAAATCATTAAGATAATTTTCTTTGCCATCACGGTGATACAAACGAGCAAAGATACCTAAAACTTTAATATGACGCTGTAAGCCCATTAAATCGAACCATTTAATAAAGGTTGCATCATCAATAGCTTGCATCAATCCTGCTTTAACTGCTTGATCTCGATAACTAAGTGCCCATTGCTCTACTTTATGTAGAGGCCATGCGATATAGCAATCCCGTAAGATAGATACAAGATCATAAGTAATTGCGCCTAAGACAGCATCTTGATAATCAATAATAGCGGGATTATTTTTAGGCACGAGCATTAAATTACGCGAGTGATAATCACGATGTACAAAAACTTGCGGTTGCTCAAGTATAGCGGTGGTTAAATCATCAAATGTTTGCTGAATAGTTTTTTGCTGATCATTATCTACCTCTATACCTAAATGTGTCGCTAAAAACCAGTCGGGCATTAGCTGCATTTCTTGTTGCAACAACGCAGCATCGTACACGGGTAAACCGTCTGTATTTGCTTGTTGAATCTTAATTAAAGCCTGTAATGCATCAGCATAAAGATCATCTGCTGTGGTTTCGTTTAATTTATCTAAATAAGGCGTAGAGCCTAAATCGGATAAAACCAAAAATCCTTTGTCTAGTGATTGTTTAATGATTTCAGGTGCATGCACGCCTGCTTTTAGAAGCCTTTGGGTAATATCAATAAAAGGAGTAGAGTCTTCTTTTTCGGGAGGAGCATCCATTGCAATCATGGTTTCATTATGATTGTGAATGCGAAAGTAACGACGAAAACTTGCATCAGCAGAAGCGACGCTCAAGGTAGCATCTGCCCATGTCTCGTTAATCCATTGGCTTAGTTCTTCTAAGCGTTTGTCTTTGCTCATATTAATTATTTTAAATGATTAGTTTACTAGTGTCGCAGAGCTAAAAATGCCCCTGCCCCCATCATAATGCTACCAGCAGTACGATTAAGATGCTTCATGCTTTGCTCCGATTTTAAATGACGACGAGCAGATGCTGCACCGTATGCAACTAGCATCAAGCCCATCATTAAAGCCATTAGCGTTAGACTACTTGCGAGTGCTATATCGGCATAATTAAGTACTGTTAAATCCATAAAGGTTGGTAGAAAAGCAATATAGAAAAGGATCACTTTAGGATTAGAGGCTGAAATAAGAAAGCCTTGAAACATTAGTGCTAGCCATGATTTAGCTTTTATTTCCTGATTATCAAAATCTGTAC
>JALVDG010000045.1 GCA_027009095.1 Thiotrichaceae bacterium | reverse complement strand
AATACTTTAAATTATTTTTATAATAATAATAACTCAGGATACCAAAACTCTACAGTAGCAGAACTTTGGTTAAGCTAAACTTAAGGACATTTTTTATTAACTGAGTAATTACGAAGCATGTATGAAATAAGTATTCTAGAGAAATATATTATTGACTTTAAGAGCATCTAATTTGACACATCTTATTTTATACTTATTCCAATGCGTGAAGTATTTAAACCATCACCATTTTCAAGCCAATTCCAATGCATCCAAATGTAAATAGCCTTACCAACAATGTTTTCTTTTGGTACAAACCCCCACACGCGACTATCACTGCTATTATCACGATTATCTCCCATTACAAAATAACTATCTTCTGGAACAACAACATCTGTTGTTTTAGACATACCGTTAAAAAGCTGTATTGTATGCTTCACTTCACCACCTTCGCTAGGCAATGTTTCCTGATAGATTCGTACTGGTCTTATTCCATAGGGTGTATCAACCTCTGTATCTTGAGGGTCAGAATAATTTACTTGTTTGTCATTAACGATAAGATGCTTATCTGCTGTCCAACTAATACGATCACCAGGTAAGCCAATCACTCGTTTTATATAGTTAATACTAGGATCTTTTGGGTAACGAAATACCATGACATCCCCTCGTTTTGGATCAGCAATATCAAATATTTTTTGATGTGTTACAGGTAAACGAATGCCATAAGCATATTTCTGAACAAGGATAAAATCACCAATTTGTAGCGTCGGTATCATTGAACCTGACGGAATACGAAATGGCTCAGCAACAAACGAGCGCAGGATAATAACGATAAGCAAAACAGGAAAAAATGAACGAGCATAATCTAATAACAGAGGGGGATTATCTGAAGACCATAATTTCTTTGGTGCAAACAAACGATATAGCAAAATAATTAAGCCTGATAGTGCTGTAATAGCAACTAGCCAAAACTCTAAACCGTAATTTATATCCAATTTTATATTCCTTTATTGTTTTCCATTGTGACTCTATCAGCCCAATAATCGATACACTGACCAGTTACTTATCAATTTTTAACACCGCTAAAAAAGCTTCTTGTGGTATTTCCACATTACCTACCTGTTTCATGCGTTTCTTACCCTTTTTCTGCTTTTCGAGCAACTTACGTTTACGTGAGACATCTCCGCCATAACATTTTGCAATAACATTTTTACGCAATGCTTTTACATTCGAGCGCGCGATAATATTGCCACCTATTGCTGCTTGTATCGCGACATCAAACATTTGACGCTGGATAATTTCACGCATTTTTTCAACGAGGTCACGCCCTCTTTTTTGTGCAAAATCTTTGTGCACAATGACTGATAAGGCATCCACTTTTTCGCCATTAATAAGAATATCCACTTTTACCAATGGAGCAGGTTCAAAGCGGTCTAACTCATAGTCGAACGAGGCGTATCCACGACTGACTGATTTTAGACGATCAAAAAAGTCAAGTACCACTTCACTAAGTGGTAAATCGTAATTTAAAGTCACTTGGTTGCCCAAATATTGCATTTGTTTTTGTACACCGCGTTTTTCAATACATAGCGATATAACATTACCGACATATTCTTGAGGCACCATGACTGTGCCACGAATAATAGGTTCACGAATTTCTTCTATTTTATTCACAACAGGCAACTCAGAAGGATTATGTACCATGCTGATATTGCCGTTAGTTTCCACTACTTCATAAATAACGGTTGGGGCTGTTGTAATTAAATTAAGGTCATATTCACGCTCTAGTCGCTCTTGAATAATTTCCATGTGTAGCATACCAAGGAAACCACAGCGAAAGCCAAAACCTAGTGCTTGGGATGTTTCTGGCTCAAAGTGCAGTGATGCATCGTTTAAATGTAACTTATCTAACGCATCACGAAAATTTTCAAAGTCTTCTGCATTAACAGGGAAAATACCTGCAAATACTCGGGGTTGTACTTCCTTAAAACCATCTAATGCTTCTTTAGCCGGGTTATTCACACCTGTTAAAGTATCCCCCACTTTTACCGATGTTATGTCTTTTACACCGGCAACAATAAAACCAACTTCGCCTATTTCTAAAGTTTCTCTGTCTTCACTTTTGGGGGTATAAACACCTAAACGATCTACTTGGAATTCATTCCCCGTAGACATGGCTTTGAATTTCTGACGCTTGCGCATCTGACCGTCCATTACTCGTACTAAAGAAACTACACCAAGATAGGTGTCAAACCATGAGTCAATAATAAGGGCTTTAAGTGGTGCTTCTGGGTCTCCTGTAGGAGGCGGAATTCGTTCAACGAGTTGCTCCAAAAGATCTTCAATCCCTACTCCTGTTTTTGCACTAACGTGTACTGCATCGGTGGCATCAATACCGATAATTTCTTCAATTTCGGTACTAACTCTGTCTACATCGGCTGCGGGCAGATCTATTTTATTAAGCACTGGTACCACTTCTAGATTAAGATCAATTGCAGTGTAACAATTCGCAACACTTTGTGCTTCAACACCTTGGGAGGCATCTACAACTAATAGTGCACCCTCGCAAGCAGATAAAGAGCGTGATACTTCGTATGAAAAATCAACGTGACCTGGGGTATCAATAAAATTAAGGTGATAAATTTCACCATCCCGTGCTTTGTAGTCCAAAGAGACACTCTGTGCTTTGATGGTTATACCGCGCTCGCGCTCAATATCCATTGAGTCAAGCACTTGGGCATCCATCTCTCTATCGGTAAGACCATCGCAATATTGTATAAAACGATCAGACAGGGTCGATTTGCCATGATCAATATGTGCGATAATAGAAAAATTTCGTATATTTTGATTCGCTTCAGCCATTCTTTTTTATCACTATAGTTTCCACGAAACTAACTATAATTAGTTTGGTATTTCATGGTTTTCAAAATTCGTTTAAATTCTTCATCGTCAAAGAAGTGATAAAAAATAACTTCTTTTTGATACATAACAACGGGAACGTCAACATTATATTTTTCTTTTAACTCAGGATCACTGTCAATATCAATGATCTTGATATTAAATTTTATATCTTGATGTTTGCTTTGCTGAGTTAACAGAGCATCTACCATTTGTTCGCACAAATGACAGCCTTCGCGATGATACACTATCAACGTATTTTTATCGGACATTATTTTAATCACATTTTAAGGATTCTATTTCTTTACAGCACCTTGTGTAGAATGCTCAACCATTAATGCTACATATTGAGCCGAACCTTCACGTATAATAAGTGCCGCAATAGGAGTCCCATCTGGCAAACTATTCACTAAAGCTCTTAATTGTTTAACATTTTGAACTGTTTGCCCATTGAACGTTTTAATAACATCGTCTACTTGTATTCCTGCTCGATGCGCACGACCTGAGCCAACCCCTTTAACAATTACTCCACCTTTTTTTATTTGTAGTGATTTTCGCTCTTCAGCACTTAAATCACCTAACTCCATTCCCATAATCGTATTAGTTTTAGAAAATCTCTGAGGTGTTTTAACTTTTTTTTCTACAACCTCTGTTGGTAGCTCTTGTAGCCTAAGTTTTACTACTTTTGTCTTTCTATCCCTACGAATTTTCACCTCAACATCTTCATCTAATGAAGAGCTACCGACTATAATTGTCAAGTCAGCAGCGGTATTTACTTTTTTATGATCAAACTCAAGAATAATATCACCTTGCTTCAGTACACCTACTGCGGGACCTCCTTTCATGACTTCTGCAATCAACGCACCTGATGGCTGTTCCAAGCCAAAAGATTTTGCTAGGCTGACTGTTACCTCTTGAACAAAAACACCCAGCCAACCTCTTTTTACGCGCCCCGTTGCTTTAAGTTGTGCAACAACGTCTTTTACAACATCAACAGGTATCGCGAACGAAACCCCTACAAAATTACCTGACTTACTATAAATTTGTGAGTTAATACCTACAACCTCACCCTTCATATTAAACAGTGGACCGCCTGAATTACCTGGGTTGATTGCGACATCGGTCTGAATAAAAGGAACATAGTTTTCTTCAGGTAAACTACGACCTTTAGCACTCACTATGCCTGCAGTGACGCTATGGTCAAAGCCGAACGGTGAACCTATTGCAATAACCCACTCTCCTACTTCTAATTCTTTAGAACTACCCGTTTTTAAAGCAGGAAAATTTGAACCTTCAATTTTTAATAAGGCAATATCACTACGTCTATCAGAGCCAATTAATTTTGCTGGCAATTCTCGTCTATCACTCAACCTGACGATAATTTTATCAGCACCATCAACGACGTGGTAATTGGTGACGACATATCCATCAGAAGAAATAATAAAACCAGAACCTAAAGAACTACCATCATCAAGCCCCCCTTCAGAGTTCTCACCATAATCAAAAAAACGTTTCATTAAGTCATCAATAACTTCATTACCACTTGCATTTTCTGGTGATGAATTCATCATGGGTGACGATGACTGTCTGATCTGTTCGTTTCTCTCCGTACTAATATTAACCACTGCGGCACTATGATCTTTTACCAGTTGGGTAAAACTAGGTAACTCTGCGGAATTAAGCGTTAATGTTGATAAAAATAGTAATGGTATAGTCAATAATTTGACTATAGAGGTGCTACTCATGCTGGAATACTCTCCCTGAATTTATTCCAATAATATTACAGTAGCCAAACTGTAATTTTATGGTTCTTTTTTATCGATAGTTGTAGTTTATTAAATCACACTCCTAGCGGACAACTATTATTTTTCAATGCTAACTAACGCTAATTACTGTGATTTGCTACTCCAACAAGTTTGGTTTGATGGAGTACTGGAAACGTTTCCACAAAAAATGACAAAAGAACAATGCAAGTACCCAAGCAAAACTCATTTAACAAAATCTAGTGTCCTGTTTTTGATATTACGAGGCATTGCGACGAGAGCATAATGGACTATGTGATCAAAGCAATAACGAAGCAGATCAAAAAACAGGGGCTAAGTGGTTAGATTAATTTTACGCGGATACTTAAAACTACACTACTGAGTTTTCACTCTATTTCTGCGTTAAAAGCCCCCATTTATACTCATAAAGTCCGCCTTTTTTCTTAAACTCGAACAAAATAGAGCGTATCTTAAGCAGTTAACGATTATGCTG
>JALVDG010000044.1 GCA_027009095.1 Thiotrichaceae bacterium | reverse complement strand
AACAAGGCATCATCTGCAAGTGGAGCCTCTAAATCTACATCACCTTTAAGATTACAAACTTTTATCTGACCTTTATCCAGCCATTCTTGATAAGGATGGGCATTAGCCAAGGTACTTTTAATTTCCTTGTCATCAATAACACGACCTTCTTCTAAGTCAATCAGGAACATTTTTCCCGGTTGCAAACGCCATTTTTTGATAATCTTTTCTTGTGGAATATCAAGCACACCCATTTCTGATGCCATGACCACAAGATCATCCTCGGTAATAATATAACGTGCTGGACGCAAACCATTACGATCAAGCATCGCACCTATTTGACGACCATCAGTAAAGGCAACTGCAGCGGGACCATCCCAAGGTTCCATTATCGCGGCATTATATTCATAGTATGCGCGACGATCATTATCCATCAGGTCATTACCGTACCAAGCTTCGGGTATCAGCATACTCATCGCTTCACTTAATGTATAACCACCTGCAACCATTAGTTCCAAAGTATTATCAAAACAGGCTGTATCTGACTGACCTTCAGGGATTACAGGCCATATTTTAGCGAGATCATCCCCGAGAAGCGTGGATGACATGGAGCGTTCACGAGCCGCCATCCAGTTGACATTACCGCGATTGGTGTTAATTTCACCATTATGAGCGACCATGCGGAAAGGATGAGCTAAATCCCATGTTGGAAATGTATTGGTAGAAAAGCGCTGATGCACTAATGCAATGGCTGATTTAACGCGCTCATCCGCTAAGTCTTGATAGTACTCACCGACTTGCTCTGCTAGTAACATACCTTTGTAGACAATGGTACGTGTTGACATTGAATTGATATAAAAATCACTTGCACCCGCCATTTGCTGCTTATTAACACGCGATCCTATTATCTTATGAATAACAAATAATTTTCTTTCTAAAAATGCTTGATTGTCAGAACCTGAAATAAAGACTTGGCGTATAGTAGGTTCCGTCGGCTTAACACTTTCACCGAGATCAGACGGGTCAACAGGTACGGTACGCCAACCAAGAATTTCTAGCCCTTCTTCTACAATAACTTTCTCAACTATTTTTTCAAGGGCTGACCTCTGAGAGTCATTCTTAGGAAAGAATAACATACCAACGCCATACTCACCTTCAGGAGGTAAATTAAAATCAACCTCTTCTCTAAAGAAAGCATCTGGAATTTGCATTAATAAGCCCGCGCCGTCACCTGCTTTTGGGTCGGCTCCGACCGCACCACGATGTACGATACATTTTAATATTGTTAAACCTTGTTCAACAATATTATGACTTTTCTCACCTTTAATATGAGCAACAAAACCAACTCCACATGAGTCATGCTCGTTGCCAGGGCTATATAATCCTTGCTTTGGTGGTAAAGATCCGTGATGCATTGAAATCCTCTATTTTTTTGGTGCTGTTTGCTTCATCAAAAAGCAGAAAAAAAGGGGGGGGGGAGAGGGATAGTATCAAGAAACAAGAATCATGTATATAAAATTCTACAGTATTAAAACTAAACAACGCACCAGCTAAAGCTGGTGGGTTTGGCTCGGAAAACCGAACCCATCGACGGACTAAACCGCCGACTGAAAGAGAATACGGCTGAAAGCCGGTGGTTTTAACCACGAGCTTACGCCCATTCGGGCGGGCTAAAGCCGCTTATTGGAAAATAAAAAATAATGAAATCAACAATTTATATTATTACAAACCCATTAAAATTATGATTTAATACTACTGGTGTATATATTTACGCTTTCTCTAAAGGTTTTTCTGACTTTATACCTAGCTTATTGAACAAAAGATTATCATGACTTTCACTAGGATTATCAGTTGTCAATAAACGCTCGCCATAAAAAATAGAATTTGCGCCAGCAAGAAAACACAATGATTGCATCTCATCATTCATTTCCATTCGACCCGCAGAAAGTCTTACGTATGACTTAGGCATAATAATTCTTGCTACTGCTACCGTGCGTATAAACTCAAAGGAATCGAGACGATCTATACCGTCTAAAGGAGTCCCCTTTACCTGAACCAAATCATTGATAGGAACAGATTCTGGATGCTGGGGAAGTGTTGCTAACTCTTGCAATAGTCTAGCTCGATCTCGACGTGTTTCGCCCATACCAAGAATACCACCTGCACAAACATTAATACCTGCACTACGCACATTATCTAATGTTTCTAATCGGTCATTATAGGTTCGTGTCGTAATGATATTTCCATAAAACTCAGGAGAGGTATCAAGGTTGTGATTATAATAGTCAAGTCCTGCTTCTTTTAAGCGAATTGCCTGCTCCTTTTTTAACATCCCTAAGGTAACACAAGTCTCCATTCCCATTTCTTTAACCGCTACTATCATGTCAACAACATGATCTAAGCTTTTATCGGTAGGGTTACGCCACGCTGCTCCCATACAGAAACGTGTCGAGCCTGCATCTTTCGCTTCTTGAGCAGCAGATACAACTTCATTTAAGGGAAGTAATTTTTCACGTTCTAAGTCTGTTGTATTTAATGCACTTTGGGAGCAATAAGCACAATCTTCAGGACAGGCTCCTGTTTTAATACTAAGTAGCGTACTAATTTGTACACTATTAGCATCAAAATTTTCACGATGAATCGTTTGTGCTTGATGTATTAGATCAGCAAAGGGTAAATCAAATATTGCCTCTATTTCATCAATTTTCCAATCTGTTCTAATTTCCGTTTTTTGCTTTATCAATAGTGACATCTTCCCATTTTTCACGATTTATTTTAATCAACTGCATTATCGCCAATGGAAGCAATATTACAACATAAATCCCCCACACCACTAACCAATAAGTCATCCCTTTTGGAGCAAAAGTAAATGCAGGCACAAGAAACCCCGCTAAGGTATAATATTGATAGGCTGCTATCTGAGTATAATAACCTACTCTAGGATTTGGATGATGCCGGAACATCGCATAAAAAACCATTGAGACACCAAACCAAAGAATAAATATAGGAAAAGGTATAAGTACTGATGCAATATTTCCGTAGTTAAATATTTTAGCAGATGATTTTGCACTCTCTGCTGTTACAATATTTGATTTATCTTTTGACATATATCACCAACACATTTATTTATAATTTAAAGAGCCCAAAGCATAAAAGTTAAGTAACTACTTAGTTTGCACTCTATTTTGTCCGATTTCTGTATTGAAAGTACTCATTTATATTCATAAACTCCGCCCTTTTGCCTTGAATTCGAACAAAATAGAGCTCAATCTAAGCAGTTACTGATATTATGCTGAGTAGTTACAAAATTTAGACATCTACAAACGACATTTACCTAAGCAAAAATACAGAAGTGTAATTTAAGCATTATTTAATGTGAGCAGAGAGTCGTCAATGATAAGGATCAATTATGACTTTAATTACACCTAACCGAGAAATAATACGTAGGATATGCATTTTGAACGGAGGTTCAATTTGCTATATCTCATACTCTACAGAAAATAATTTTATTGAAGTGTTAACTGACATAAAAACAAGTAATTTAAGTAATTTCGAAAAAGAATTAAAAGAATGGACAGGTATTAACTACAAGGTTTACAGCACAAAAAATAGCACTAAAGAAACCTCAGAGCATATTCAGGAAAAAATATTACCTATTAATTAATTAGTCAGCCCTGAAAAAATGCTTTTCAGTAAAATATTTCCAGACACTAAATTTACTGGCTTGGTATAAGGCTTTTTATTCAATATAAAGCCTTAAATTCACACTTCTTTTTCGATAAAAAAA
>JALVDG010000043.1 GCA_027009095.1 Thiotrichaceae bacterium | reverse complement strand
TTAGAGTGTGCTATTGGAATGTTTTTGTGCTGTGGTGCTATTAAATGTTTGCCACTGTTTTTTATAATGGGGCTTTCTGGGGGGAGTGAAATATTGAGGCGTGGTATTGCCGATACATTCAATGTATAGCAGACTAAAAAGACAATGCTAGTCAATGATATTTTATAAGTCATATTTTTTTGTTTTTATTATTAATGATTAAGGAGTTAGATACGATCTTTGGGGGGGAGTATTCGTATCTAAGGTGCTAACTTTACCAATAAAATTGCCTATAGGTGAGTAATTTCGTCGGATGGTATTGTTAATCTGAGCCTTACATTGTCTGTTTTCCCTTGTTTTATAAGCTTCTATTAAAAATAAAATTAGTGCTTTCTTTTTTTTACATAAAGAGTAGAATTGCGCGATTATTTTTTTGGTGAAGTTTATAGGAAACTTTGATTAAGTTGATTTAGACTTGTTTAAAAATTTCTATAATAACTAAGGCATTTTGTACGTCGTCAATTAACGTAGACGATATACTGAAATACAATACAACGGTAAGAATACAAATTATGGTTACTATTCGTTTAGCACGAGGCGGTTCAAAGAAGCGTCCTTTTTACAATATTGTAGTTACAGACTCTCGTAAACCGCGTGATAGTGGATACATTGAGCGTTTAGGATATTATAATCCTTTAGCTCGCGGTCAAGAAGTAGCTCTACATCTTGAAGATGATCGTATTAAATATTGGAAAGACTTAGGCGCACAAACGTCTAGTCGTGTTGCTAAGCTAATAAAAGACGCTGCGGTAGCTTCAGAATCAACAGAAGCTTAATTCTGTTTGATAAAATACAAAGAGCCAAAGCTTTTTGTATGACTTGTTTTATATGAATACATCTTCTGATTACATACACATGGGCGAGATCTCAGGTGTTTTTGGTGTTAAAGGTTGGGTGAAGGTTTTTTCATATACTGAGCCAAGGGAGAAGATAGTAAAATATAAGACATGGTTGCTTAGTCGTCGTCAAAATGACTATCAAGCGACTAAAGTGCTGAATGGTCGTCGTCAAGGTAAGGTTATTGTTGCACAGCTAGAAGGTGTAACAGATCCTGATCAAGCGTTTCAATTAATAGGCACTAAAATTGTTATAGAGAGAAAGCAATTAGCACGGCTTCCTAAAGGGCAGTATTACTGGTCTCAGTTAGAAGGCTTATCTGTTGTAACGGCAGATGGTGTTGGTTTAGGTAAGGTGTCTTGGTTGTTCGAAACAGGCAGTAATAATGTGTTAGTGGTAAAGGGCGATAGAGAACGTTATATCCCTTATATTGTTGACGAAGTTATTGTTAATGTTGATTTATATACAGCTCAGATAGTTGTAAATTGGGATCCTGAATTTTAGGAATCAGATGCACGAGGTAATGAATGCGTTTTGATGTTATTACCTTATTTCCTGAATTGGTAGAAGCAGTTGTTGCATCAGGCGTAGTGGGACGTGCGGCAGATGCAAAATTAATTGATTTACATTGCTGGAATCCTAGAGATTACACAAGTGACAGACATCGTACCGTTGATGATAGACCTTACGGTGGTGGACCTGGCATGGTAATGAAGCCTGATTGTTTGCTATCTGCAGTTGACGATGCAAAAGCAAAAAATAAAGAGTTAGGTATTGTAACGAAAGTTATTTACCTAAGTCCTCAAGGAAAAACTTTGAATCAATCAGCAGCTAAAATAATGTCAAAAGAAGAAGGTTTTATTTTTCTTTGTGGACGTTATGAAGGTGTTGATGAACGTGTTTTAGAATTAGTAGTCGATGAAGAGTGGTCGATAGGAGACTATGTTCTTAGTGGCGGAGAGCTGGGTGCAATGGTCATGATAGATACTATCACTCGCCTGTTGCCCAATGTTTTAGGTCATAATGATTCGGCAGAACAAGACTCTTTTTCCGCTGGTTTATTAGATTGTCCTCATTACACGCGACCAGGAGTATTTTTGGGAAAAGAAGTTCCTAAGGTGTTGAGAAGTGGCGATCATCAGCGTATTGCAAAGTGGCGACGGCAACAAGCATTGCAAAGAACTGCTCAGCGAAGACCTGAGTTGTTAAAAAATAGAGTTTTAAGTGAAGAAGATAAAAAAATTCTTCATGATTTTTTAGATAAAAGCTAACTAACTGATAATTAGCTTAATTGAATACAGAGAAAAATAGAGGCATAGAATGAGTAATATTATCCAACAGCTTGAAGCAGAGCAAATGAATAAAGAGATCCCTGTATTCAATGCAGGCGATACCATTGTTGTTCAAGTTCGCGTAAGGGAAGGTGAGCGTGAGCGTCTACAGGCATTTGAAGGCGTTGTTATTGCTAAGAAAAATCGTGGTTTAAACTCAGCATTTACCGTTCGTAAAATATCGCATGGTGAAGGTGTAGAGCGTGTTTTTCAAACTTATAGTAATACGGTTTCAAGTATTGAAGTTAAGCGTCGTGGCGATGTGCGTCGTTCTAAGCTTTACTATTTACGTGGTCTAACAGGTAAAGCTGCACGTATTAAAGAAAAAGTATAAAGCTGAAAGATTATTAATACTTTAGTGGTAGCTACTCAGATTGCGCTCTATTTTATTCGAGTTCAAGGCAGAAGGGCGGAGTTTACAAGTATAAATGAGCACTTTTAACGTAGAAATTGGGAAAAATAGAGTGCAGGCTGAGTAGTTAGCTTTAGGGTAAATATAATGTAGTTGATGTACTAGCTTTCTTTAAAAAGGTCAATTCCAATAGGGATTGGCCTTTTTTATTGCTATACAGCTTTAGTTCAGGCTTTTTAAGGTATAAGTAATGACGACTGGTTTGACCATCTCGTTTCGGGGGAAGTATTGCTATAAAAAGGTTTTTTGTACAAAGAGAAATAATGAGTTTAGTGGCATAGATTTTTTAATACAGCAACCAGTATGACTATATTGGAAAGTAGCCAACGGGTCGTTGACCATCCTCAATCTTTTTTAGAAAATCTGGGCTTATTTTTCTTGCCACATTCTTATGTAAAAAACTGTATAAAATAATAAATTTAGGAAATATCAAGTGATCGAGTTTTTGTCGGCATATATGACTCCTCTGCTTTTGTTATTACTGGCTGGTGTGATGTTTGTTGTTGGATTTTTTTTGTATCGTAAAAAAAAGTCTGACGGTGTTGGTAAGTCCGAAATGGACTATAAACAAGAGGCATTTAAAGTTATTCCCTACCCCATTATTATTATTAATAGTAATGATATTCTTTTATATATTAACCCCATTGCAGAAAAAGTACTTAGAACAAAGTTAAGACGAGCTATCGGCAAAGATTATAAAACACTATTTTCACTAACCGACTTTGAAACCAAATTATCCATAAATAATCTCGAAAAGCTTTCTCATTCTTCAGATTGGAAAGAGTGTGAACTCAGTTTAAAGGGAAAAAAAATATTGACAGCTGAGATGCATGTTATTCCTATTGGTACTGATTATAGTAAGAGAAAAAAGCAGTCGTATGTTTTAAGCTTTAAGGATATTACAGAGCGTAAAACACTAGAGGCAAAGTTAGAAATTGTAGAGAAGCGAGATAGCTTAACTAACTTATATAATCGCAAGGCACTTGAAGCACAACTTAACGCTGTCATGCGAGATTCACGCAAGCATGGTGCGAAGCATGTCTTTTTTCACCTTACTATCGATCAATTTAAAAATATCAATGATACAATTGGTTACACTGCGGGAGACTCTTTGATCCGTCAGGTAGCTACGTTATTACGAAAAAGTGTAGACAACTCTATAGACTTTGTTGCCAGATTAAATGCAGATGAATTTGCGATAGTGTTGCGTGAACGTAGCTTTGCCTCAGCAGTTAAAATAATGATGCATATTCGTACAACTATTGATGAAGAATTTCGGTTTGTTTGGAATGGCGTCACTTATCCTGTAACAATCAGCGGTGGTTTTGTTCTTGTTGATAAAAAAAGTACGACACCTGCACGAGTATTAGCCAATGCTGACCTTACTTGTAGCATTGCACGCCAAAGAGGAGGGAATAGAATTGTTGCCTATCGGGAGGATGATCCTGATGTAAAGAAAGCCCAAGATAATATCAAAGGCGTTTGGAACTTAAAGCAAGCATTTAAAGACAATCGCTTTCGTTTATTTGCACAGCCTATTCACGCTTTAGCCCCGTCAAAATATGCACTGCCATTTAGTCATTATGAAGTTTTGATAAGAATGTATGATGAAGACGGCAATATAATTCCTCCTGATGAGTTCATCCCTGTTGCAGAAAATTATGGAATGATGCCTGTTTTAGATCGATGGGTGGTAAAAGATGTAATTAAGCAGTTGAAGGCGGTAAAGCAGCAAGCCCCACTCCCTGTTTTCGCTATTAATTTATCTGGTACAAGTTTAGATGATGAGGGCTTCTTAGCTTTTGTCTTAAATGAGATTAATACGGCTAAAATAGATCCGCGTATGCTCTGTTTTGAAATTACAGAGCAAGTAGCTATTAGTAACTTAGATTTAGCTGAAAAATTTATTGATACCCTGCGCGAAATGGGTAGTAGTTTTTCTCTGGATGATTTTGGTACAGGAGTCAGTTCTTATGGGTATTTGCGATCTTTAAAGGTAGATTATTTGAAGATAGATGGAATCTTTATTAAAGATATTTTAACCGATGATGTTGCACGAGCAATGGTACAGTCAATCGTTCAAGTAGGGCATACAATGGGGTTAAAAATTATTGCTGAGTATGTCGAAAATGATGAAATTATTGAACTATTAAGACTCATTTCTATTGATTATGGTCAAGGCTATGGAATTTCTAAACCAGAGCCTTTAGACGAGATGTTGAAAATTCATATATAATAAAATATTAATATTTAGAATTACTCTAATGAATCAGAAGCGAATACGAAATACCCTCTCGGTCTCTAACTTGCGCTCTAAAAAGGGGATATAACAGCTTTTTTATTCCAGCTTGGATGATCTCATGTGTAGAACAGCTATGCGCTTTATGGGGTTGTTCAACCTGAAATAAATATTCTGCGTTAGAATTTTGGGACGTTATTTCCTGTTTGTTGCTAAGAAAAAATAAGAAAAGGGGATAGGATGAACCACATAATGAATACTTTAGTAAAAGGTAAGTTAAATAAAGCCCATATAGTTTCATTTCTCGTTATTTTGTTATTGC